>DAIOWL010000087.1:2120-4765 GCA_036758545.1 Streptosporangiaceae bacterium
TCATCACCACGTACACCGCGATCGACCCGACGCACCCTGCTGGCAAACCAGCCGCCGCCACGCTCACCCTGGACGGCTTCTTCGGCTGGCCCCTGTCGGCGGTGGCAAGCTAGCCGCTAATAAGCTCCTGGTGGAAAAATCCCCGAACTTCCGAAAGGAGCCGGCCATGGCGGACGGCGACGACTTCAACGCAAAGATCATCGCGGAGTTCCGCGCGAACGGCGGGAAGGCCGGGGGGTTCTTCGAGGGGCAGCCGATGCTGCTGCTGCACCACAACGGGGCCAAGTCGGGCACCGAACGGGTCAACCCGCTCATCTACCAGCAGGTGGGGAGCTCTTACGCGGTGTTCGGCTCGGCCGGCGGGCAGCCGCGCGACCCGCAATGGTTCCGCAACCTGATCGCCCACCCGGACGTCACGGCCGAGATCGGCACGTCCACCGTCAAGGCCAGGGCCCGGGTGGCCGAGGGGGATGAGCGCGCCGCGATCTGGGCCACGCAGAAGGAACGCATGCCCCATTTCGGGGACTATGAGGTGAACGCCGCGCCTCGCGAAATTCCAGTCGTGCTGCTCGACCCGGTGGCGTAACGTCCTTCCTGGCGGCCACAGCGGTCCGCACCCGGATGTTTCCGGCTCATCCCCGAAGGGGTGCGGATGGATGTAACCGAGCCCGTGGTCCGTACGGCCGCCGGGCAGGTACGCGGGCGAGCGGAGAACGGCGTGGCCGTCTTCCGCGGCATACCGTTCGCCCAGCCCCCGGTCGGGGGCCTGCGGTTCGCCGCCCCGCAGCCGGCCCGGCCGTGGGACGGCGTGCGGGAGGCGGACATGTTCGGGCCGCCCCCGCCGCAGTCCGCGTTCATGCTCGGGCCGACGGCGCCGGTCGCACCCGGCGCCGACCCCGACGACTGGCTGACCGTCAACGTGTTCTCACCGGATCCGGGCGCGGCCGGGCTCCCGGTCATGGTCTGGATCTACGGCGGGGGCTACCGGTTCGGCGTCTCCAGCCAGGTCGTCTACGACGGCACGGCGCTGGCCCGGCAGAACGTGGTGGTGGTGACCTTCAACCACCGGATCGGCGTGGAGGGCTACGCCTACCTGCCCGGTGTCCCGGCCAACCGGGGGCTGCTCGATCAGGTGGCGGCGCTGCGCTGGGTCGGGGAGAACATCGCCGCGTTCGGCGGCGACCCGGACCAGGTGACCGTGTTCGGCGAGTCGTCCGGCGCCGGGGCGATCGCGTCGCTGCTGGTCATGCCCCTAGCGGCCGGCCTGTTCCGGCGCGCGATCGCGCAGAGCGTGCCCGGCACGTTCTTCTCGCCTGAGCTGGCCGCCGACGTCACCGCCGCCATCGCGGCCGAAGCCGGGCTGCCGCCGACCACCGAGGCGTTCGCCGCCGCCGACCCGGCCTGGCTGACTGCCGCCTCGGACGCGGTGAACCCCGCGGACCACCAGGACCGGTGGGGGCCGGCGGGCCGCACCGGCGTGTCGTTCTCGCCGGTCGTGGACGGCGAGGTGCTGCCCGCGGCGCCGTGGCAGGCGCTCGCGGCCGGCGCCAGGCGGGGCGTCGACCTGATCGCCGGGTACAACCGGGATGAGTACCGGCTGTTCACCGCGCTGAACGGGCAGCGCGGGAAGATCACCGAGGAGGTGGCCAGCGACACGCTGCGCGGGCTCGCTGGCGGCCGAGCGGGCGAGGCCGCTTACCGCGAGGCCTATCCGGATGCGGACGCGGAGATGCTGTTCGAGCTGGTCAACTCCGACTGGCTGTTCCGGATGCCGACGCTGCACCTGGCCCAGGCGCACGCCGCGGCCGGCGGGAAGACCTTCCTCTTCCAGGTCAGCTTCGAGGCCACGGAGGGGGGTTTCGGTGCCTGCCACGGCATCGTGTTGCCACTGGTGTTCGGCGTGTACTCCGGCCTCGGGGAGTTCCTGTTCGGCCCCGAGCCGCCGGCCAGCGCGGTGGCGCTCGGCGACCTGATGCGCTCGCAGTGGGCCGCGTTCGCCGCGGGCGGCGACCCCGGCTGGCCGCCGTACACGCCCGGCAGCCGGCTGACCCGCATCTTCGACGACCCGCCGGACGTCGTCCCGTATCCGGAAAAGGCGTCCCTGCACCTCTGGGATCAGCACCGGTTCGGCGTCCTCGACCTGCGGCCCTGAGGCCCCCGCAGCCCGCGATAGGCTCCCAGGGTGCCGATATACGCGCTGGGGGAGTACGAGCCGGAGATCCACGAGAGCGCCTTCGTCCACCCTGACGCCGTGGTCATCGGGCGGGTCAGCATCGGAGCCGAGGCGTCCGTCTGGCCGTGCGCCGTGCTGCGCGGCGACCACGGCCGGATCGAGGTCGGCGCGCGGACGTCGGTGCAGGACGGGACCGTGGTGCACTGCACCCACGAGTGGCCGACGCTGATCGGCGCCGACTGCGTGGTCGGGCACAACGCGCACCTGGAGGGCTGCGTGGTCGGGGACGGCTGCCTGATCGGCTCCGGCTCGATCATCCTGAACCGGGTTACGGTCGGGGCCGGCGCGATCGTGGCCGCGGCCTGCCTAGTGCCGGAGGGCTTCGAGGTGCCCCCGGCCGCGCTGGTGGCCGGCGTGCCCGCGAAGATCAAGAGGACCGGGGTGCCGGCCGGCTACACCACGGAGTCGGTCC
>DAIOWL010000087.1:4865-12865 GCA_036758545.1 Streptosporangiaceae bacterium
GTGTCGCCCGCCTGGATGCAGTGGGCGGCCGACTTCGGCCAGGACTCCGGCTGGCAGAGCGTGTTCGACCCGGACGGCGACCCGGTTCCGGCCCGGCTCGACGCCATGCTGGAGGCCGAAGGCGTCGACGTCGCGCTGCTGTTCGCCGAGTACAGCCCGCGGACGACCGGGATCCAGCCGATCGAGGACCTGCTGCCGCTGGTCGAGCACAACCCGGGCCGGTTCCGCCTGGTGGCCAACGTGAACCCGGCCGTGCACGCCGACCCGGCCGCCGAAGCCGCCCGCCAGCTCGGCCTCGGCGCCGTAGCGGTCAAGCTGCACCCGGTGCACGGCGCGTTCCGGCCCGGCGCCGGGTCTCTGTATCCGGTCTACGACCTGTGCGCCGAACGCGGCGTGCCGGTGATCGTGCACACCGGCGGCAGCATCTTTCCCGGATCGGAATCCGAAGCAGGCGACCCCGGGCTGATGCGCCAGGTCATCGCCGATTTCCCCGGGGTGACGTTCGTGCTGGCGCACGGCGGCCGGGGCCACTGGTACGCCGACGCCGCCGCGCTCACGCTGGCCGGGCCCAATGTCTGGATCGACCTGGCCGGGCTGCCGCCGAAGCGGCTGCCCGATTACTACGCCGGATTCGACCTGCCCGCGCTGGCCCGCCGGTGGATCTTCGGCACCGACTGGCCCGGCGTCCCCGGCGTGGCCAGGAACGCGCGCGCGATCGCGGCCCTCGGCCTGCCCGGCGACATCCTGGCCGGCGTGCTCAGCGGCCACGCCGCCCAGGTCTACCTACGCGGCTAGCCGGCCGCCTCGGCGCCGGTGGACCTGGCTAGCAGGTCTGGCGCCTGCACGCCGGCGTCGTCCCTGCCGCCCGGGCTCTCCGGGCCGTCCGGAGCCGGTCCCGACGTGAGCAGCCGCTGCAGGAGCACGACCTCGCTGTCGTTCAGATCCGTGCCGGCCGGCAGCCGGCGGACCTGCTCGGCGGCGAGCGCCAGCGACCGCTGCGCGGCCTTGAGCTGCTCCCGCAGCCGGACGTTCTCCTCGGCCAGCTTGCCGTGCTTGGTCCACGCCGTGGCCAGCTCGTACTCAAGGCCGCTGACCGTCTCCTGCAGGGCGAGCTGATCGGGCGAGGCCGGCTGATCCGGCGCGGGCGGTGCCTCCGGCGGATCCGCCTCGGGGTCGGCCGCGGCCAGCCGCCTGACCACCTGCACCAGCAGGCGCCGGGCCAGCTCGTCGTAGTCGAACCCGGCCGCGCCGGGACCGGCCTGGCCCGCTCCGGAGACCTCGGGGATACCCGGGACCGCCGCGCCAGCGCCAACCCCGGAGACGACCCGCGCCGGGCCGATGGCCCGGGCCGGCCCGAGGCCGATCCGGTACGTCCGTTTACCTCGTACCTCGCGGGCGATCAGCCCCGAACGCTCCATACCCGAGAGCAGCTGCGCGAATGCCACGCTCGAACCCGGGTAGCCGACGGCCGCGGCCAGCTGCGTGCTGGCCATCCCGTTGGCATCGTAGAGCTCTCCCGCTTCTGCCAGGTACGCCATGATGCGCTCGCGCGTTCCCACGGCCCGTTTTCTGACAGCCTTACGCCCGACCCCCACGTCAGCACCCTTTCCCCAGCCATGGCAATCACGCCTGCCGACGACCTCATGATAGTACTCCGGCCCGTTAGCAGCGGGGATAGCGCCTAGCCGGCTGCTTCGTCCCGATAACGGTGAGATGCCAATCACGTCGCGTGAGACGCTATGAGGTTCGGGGAGGTTTGACGGGTCGGCGCGGCGGGAGTAATGCGGGCTGGCGGCTAACGTACGATCAAAGGGCAGTCGCCGCACTTGCGTCACGCTGCCAGGCGAAACTCGCTGTCAGCCGTACACGTTGTCCTTGATACCCGCACGCTTAGCACCTAGTTAGACAGAGCACGTGGACCTGGATGTGGACTACGCGACCACTCTCGTAGCGGCCGTCCTGCTCGGGATCGGATTCGTCCTGCAGCAGTACGCGGCGCGGCAGGAGCCCGAGTGCCTCTTCCTGAGCCCGCGGATCATCGTCGACCTGCTGCACAAGCCCCGGTGGCTGGCCGGCATCGCCTGCATGGTGGCCGGCCAGCTGCTCGCGGCGTGGTCGATCGGCCACGCCGCGCTGACGCTGGTGGAGCCGCTGCTGACCACCTACCTGCTGTTCGCGCTGCTGCTGGCCGTCCCGATGGCGAAGCAGGCGGTGCGCTGGACCGAGGTAGCCGGCGCGCTGATCCTGTGCGCGGGCGTGGCCCTGCTGTCGCTGTCCCGGTCAACCAAGCCCATCGGCCTGTCGTTCGGCTCGTTCTCGCACTGGTTCGTGGCCGCGATCATCGCCGGCATCGCGTACATCGCCGTGCAGATCGGACTGAGAACGCGCGGCCCGGCCCGTGCCAGCCTGACCGGCCTGGCGGCGGGCCTGGTGTTCGGCATCCAGGACGCGCTGACCAGGCAGACGCTGGAGATCCTGCAGGGCCACCCGCTCAGCGTGCTGTTCACCAACTGGCCGCCGTACTGCCTGCTCGCCGCCGGGATCGTCGGGCTGTGGCTGATGCAGAACGCGTTCAGCGCGGGCCCGCTGCACGCCTCGCTCCCGACCATGGCGGCCGGCGAGCCGGTGGCCGGCATCGCGCTGGGCATCGTGGTGTTCGGCGACCGGATCCAGGTCACGCCGGGGATGCTCGCGATCGAGGCCGGCGGCATCGCCGCGCTGATCATCGGCGTGGTGCTGGTGGCGCGGTCATCGGCCTTCAGCGGCCTGCACAAGATAACCGAGGTGATCACGCCGCTCACCGCGCACGTGGATGGTTTCGCGCATCGCCACGAACATCCGGACCGCTTCGCGCGCCGCCCCGACGACCCCAGGACGCACCGGCGTGAGGACCTCAACGGCCTGCGCCCGGACCCGGCCGCCGGGGCCGGGCCGCGTGAGGAGCCCGCGCCGCTTAACCCCGCGCCGCTCGACCCTGCGCCGCTCAATCCCGCACCGCTCGACGCCGCACCGCTCAACCCCGCACGGCCCCGCCGCGTGCACCGGCGCCCGTTTAACGGCCCGGCCTCCGGCGAGGAAGGCGGCTGAGCCCGCAGCTCAGCCAGGGCCCCCGGCTGTCCCCAGCCCCACGAGCCCGACCGGGCCGAACCCCGGCTGAGGATCTTGTCCACCGCCGCGCTCATGCCGCCCTCGGCGGCCACCATCCGCCGGACGATCACGATCATCGACGGCATGGCCCAGAAGTCCCCGCACACCCACAAGATGGCCGCGCCGATCTGCTGGTCCGCGAACGGCGGCAGGGTGATGCCCGGGATGTGGTGGTAGACCGAGTACACCGAACCCTGCGCGAAGATGCTTAGCGTCATCGCGATGCCGATCATCGCGACGTTGGTGCCCAGCAGCGCGCCCGCCTGGGACAGCAGCGGCATACGCTGGCGGAACGGCGGCGACGGGATGATTTGCAGCCAGAACAGCACCCCGGTCCCGAACATGGTCCCGTGCATCAGCCAGATGTGAACGGCCTGGTTCTCTTCGGCCAGGTCGAAGGGACCGGGCAGGTGCCACAGGAGCATCGCCGCGTTGAACAGGGCCACCGACACCCACGGCCGCAGCAGCAGGCCGGCGAACCCGCGCAGCGGCCGGGACCAGCCGGCGGCCAGCACGCCGCGGGTCACGCTGCGCCCGGTCCGGCGGGGGAGCGCGGCCAGCAGCGGTTGCCACGGCGCGCCCGCGACGATCAGTGACGGCGCGGCGAACATCAGCAGCAGGTGCTGGATCATGTGCGCGAAGAAGTAGTCGTCCGCCCAGTAGTCGATCGGCGACTCCACCGCGAGCAGCAGCACGCCGAGCCCAGCGTAGAACCACAGCGACCGAAGCCGTCGCTGCCGGGTCCGGTCCGGCCGGGACCGGCGGGCCAGCCGCCGGAGCCCGATCTCGTGCCAGGCGGCCACGGCCAGGGCCAGGATGCCGAACGGGTCGAAGGACCAGTGGCCGGTGAGGTAGGTCATGGCGCTCCTAACCGGACGAGCCGTACTGGACCGGCACGGTGATCTGCTGGACCTTGCCCCAGGCCCCCCGGGCGAGCCGCCACACGGTGAGCCTGGACCCGGACACGGCCAGCGCGTCGTAGGATCCGCCGGTCCCCGGCGCGAGTGTCCCCGTCCCCGGCGGTGCGAGCACCGTGGTGCCTGCCGGCACGGGTGGCAGCGCCCGCCAGGTGCCCGTCGCCCCGGCGATGGTCTCGGCCCGCTCGCTGTCCAGCAGCAGCCACACGCTTCCGCCGGGCCCGAACCCGAGCGCCCGCACGCCGTCCGCCGTCACCGGGGCCGATACCGTCCAGCGCGTCCCGTCCCACCAGGCCGCGAGCAGACTGTCACCACCGCGATGGGATATCGCTAGCAACGCCGCGTTGCCGCCCGGGAGGGCGGTCAGGCCGAGCACGCGCACAGTACCCATTCCCGGGCCGTTCCCGGGCAGCGTCAGTCCCGCCGACCGCCAGGTCCCGCCGGCGTCGGTGAAGACCCCGGCCGCACCCGGCCGCGCGCAGCTTCCTGCCGCGATCGGGTTCTGATCGGGGCCGAACGAGACGGCGGTCATGCCCGTCAGGCCGCAGGAGCGGCCCGGGGCCGACGCCGCCAGCGCCTTGAGCGTGGCCACCGGCACCCACCGTCCGGCGGCCGCGTCGTCCGCCGTCGGCGCCGCCTCGATGGTGCCGTCCTGCAGCAGCGCGAGGGTGCGCCCCGACGGCCCGACCGCGATGGCGCCCGGCGTATCGGCCAGGGCGGCGTCGAGCAGACCGGGCGTCCAGTTCAGGCCGGCGTCGGTGCTCGTGGCCAGGGGGGAGTAAGCCAGGTCCTGGCTGGGCCGGAAGCCGACGACCAGTGAGCCGTTCCCGCCCGCCGCTACCAGCCCGCCGTTATCGGCCACGCCCTCCGGGGTGGCCAGGGACCAGCGGCCGGTGTTCGCGCGCCGTGCGAAGAGCTGCCAGAAGTTGTTGTGCGACGCAGCCGAACCGCCCATGACGGCGATCGCCCAGGTGCCCTGTGCGGTGGTCAGCGAGGTGCTGAGCGACGCGGTCACCGCGGGCGGGCGGGTGACGGCCACCGTGGCGGCCTGCGTCCCGCAGCCGCCCGTAAGCCCCGCGCACACCAGAGCCAGGCCAGCCCGGATCCGGCAAGCCGGTCCGCGGCTCACGATTGCCTCAGCTCCGACCGGGCGTCCTGCCGGAGCGCCTGCCGGGCGTACTGCCCGAGCAGCACGGAGAACGAGGATCTGGTACTGGAGGTGGCGGGGCCTGGGTCGGAGCTCAGCTCCTGACGAATGCGCCCGGCCGGGTCGATGACCACGGCTAGGTCGTTGTGCGCGGCCATGGCCCCGGCGGGCAGGTTCTCCACGGCGACCCCGTAGTGCCGCCAGACCGCGCCCAGCTGGCTGAGCGAGCCGGTCAGGTACAGCCAGTCCGGCACCGTAGTCAGCCCTTCCTGCCGGTCGAAAGCCCGGGTGAAGGCGGTGGACCGGTAGGTCGGATTGGCCACCACGGCGACCAGCTCGACGTTCTTGGCCTGCGCGCCGAGCATCTGTCCGGTCTGCTTGAACTCCTGCGCGATGATCGGGCAGTCGCTGGTGCACACCGGGTCGAGGAAGGTCATCAGCACGACCTTGCCCCGCAGGCCGGCCAGCGATACCGTCCGGCCGTTCTGGTCGGTGAGCGAGAAACCCGGCGCCGGAAGGTTGAGGCTGGTGCTGTTGCCGGAGATGGCCAGGGCCAGGATCGGATCCGCCGTCCGGTTCACCGCCGCCCCGGCCATCGGCGCCGCACCGAGCAGGATCACCGCCAGCGCCCCCGCCGTCGCCACCGACGGCACCCCAGGCCGCTTCGCTTCAGCTGTCCTGGCCGGGGCTTCCGCCTCTTCCGCCTCTTGCGCCGCGGGCGTCAGGGCTAGGTACCCGGCCGAGAACAGCACGATGAGCGGGATCATGCTGTTCGGGTCCGTGCCGAGACCGCCCAGGAAGCCGAGATCCTGGACCAGCACCCAGTCGGCCAGGCAGAACACGATCCCGGACCACATCGCGTACCTGACCAGCCGGGGCCGGCCGCTCAGGAAGGCCGCGCCCATCGCGGCCAGCGCGATCACCACGACCAGGTTGACGGCGAAACCGTAGCGGGTCGTGAACGACGCGAAGCCGGAGAGCAGGGACGACAGGAAGTGCGGCTGCGGCGTGCCGGCCATCTCCGTCACCATCCGGGAGAGGGTCCCCGGCTTGCCCCCGGCGCTGCCCTGCCAGAAACCCCGGCCGGGCCAGGCCTGGAGCACCGCCATCGCGGCGAAGAAGACGCCAAGCCCCGCCAGCAGCAGCCGCCCCGGCCTGGGCACGCGCCAGGCGCCCTCGGGCAGGGCGATGAGCGCTCCGGCGACCACGTAGACGAGGACGGCCCCGGGCGCTCCGGTCAGCCAGCTCAGGCCGGGCGCGAAGATCCCGCCGAACGACTCGCCGAACACCCACACGATCAGTCCCCACGTCACGCTGGCCGCCCCGGCCAGCCTGGACCAGGGACCGCGGACGGCGACGATGAGCCAGGTGCCGATCCCGACCTGAATCCAGACGCTGGCCGCGCCGGCCTGGACCGGGTGATACGACCAGGCCGTGCCACCCCAGTTGACCAGGTG
This sequence comes from Streptosporangiaceae bacterium, assembly GCA_036758545.1. GTDB lineage: Bacteria > Actinomycetota > Actinomycetes > Streptosporangiales > Streptosporangiaceae > Palsa-504. Next base: position 11,534 of record DAIOWL010000087.1, read on the forward strand.
CTGGACCCAGCCGGGGGAGGAGGCCGCGATGGGCTCCATGACCTGCCTGGCCAGCCCGCCGGCCATCTTCGGCTGCGCCTGCAGGATCCCGTCGAAGATCCACAGCACCCCGAACCCGGTGCGGAGCAGCCACCGTGCCCGCGCCTCCGCGGGCTCACCCGCGGTCGCGCCGCCGTTCCCAGGGGACGCGGCGGGCCGCCAGGTACGTACCGCCGCCCAGAGCAGCCAGAGGAACACGAGCATGAGGAGGGCGATCGCGCCCTGATGCAGCAGGGCGGACCTAAACGCCGCGACCAGCATCGGGTCGCTGGGGCTCAGGCCTGAGTTCATGCCGGGCACGGGGATCCGGCTCCTCTCTCTACCTGCCTGATCCGAAGGCTAGTGCGTCCCGGCCCGCCGGGCTCTAGCCCGGCGGCAACATGAAAAAGATGTAATGCCCAGATCGGTAAGTCCAGGTCAGGCGTCTGCTGATCGGGCCGTGGCGGTCGGCTGCCAGCGGGTGCCCTCCGGGGTGTCGCTGACGTCGAATCCGGCCGCGGTCAGGGCCTCCCTGATGGCGTCGGCGGCGGCGAAATTGCCCGCGTTACGCAGCGTCGCCCGCAGGTCGAGGAGCGGCTCGACGGCCGGCCGCAGCCGGTCCCGAGGGTCGGCGAGCCCGTCCTGGGCCGCCCGCCCGAGCCGGCCGACGAGACTGCGCAGCAGCGCGCGCGCCTGCTCGGTGCCTTGGTCCTCGTCCATGTCGGCTTCCCATTGCCCGATCGTGGTCTCGAGTTCGAGAATCACTCCGACCATGGCGTCGGCGTCGCGGGTGCCTGCCGCCGCCTCGAACCGCTCCTCCGCCGCCGCCATCATCTCCGGCAGCGGCAGGGGCTGCGTCTCCCCGTCCCCGGCGGCCGCGCCATCGCCGCCGCCCGGACCGGCCGGGCCTGTGACGTCCGTGACGTCCGGCGCGTCCTCGCCGCCCGCCGCCCGCCGGATTCCCTGGACCAGGTCGCGCAGCTCCGCCAATGGCAGCCGGGTGCGGTTCACGCGTGATGTCGGCGGGATCATGATGGACCTGGCGGGCGTCGAGGAGATCGACCTGAATGCACTCGGCGGCGCCGATCGGCTCACTTGCCGACAACATGCTGAACGGTTTTCGCGTTCAACAGTTCTCGGCCATCACCTTCCCGCTCAATCTCGTTGAGTCGGGCAGCACCGGTTCGTCGCCGTCGCCGAATTCGGCCACCGCCACCTCGGCCCCGTCGATCCCGGGCGCGCGAGCCGCATCCCGCACGATCAGCCGCGGTCGTCCGCCGATGAGCCGGGCGACGCGCCCGCCGAGGCGCCCGG
>DAIOWL010000088.1:0-12861 GCA_036758545.1 Streptosporangiaceae bacterium
GGACCGTGGGGGTGACCGGCCAGTCGCCGTTCGCCGCGTGGATGTCGGTGTGGCACAGCCCGGATGCCTCCATCCGGACGACGACCTGGCCGGGTCCCGGCTCGGGCACCGGCCGGTCCTCGATGACCAGCGGCTGGCCGAAGCCGGGCACTACTGCTGCACGCATGGGAAAGCTCCCTCTCGTCTGACCCGGCACCCTGCCGGACCTCCCACGATGTCGCCGAACGCCCCGCGCCTGTAGGGAGGACGGTCACGGCACGCCGGGACCTTGGTCCCTGATTGCCCTCCCCGGAGGGGACCTCGGCAACGGACAGGCGTAGCGGCTACGCGAGGTCCTGAGGCGCACTGGGTAGCCGGCGCAGGAACGGGTCGGCTAGGCGGTGGCTGGTCACGCGGATACGTGCGTCCACGGCGATGGCACCGTCGGGGCGGGCGATCACGGGGTTGAGGTCAAGCTCGGCGACCTGCGGCAGGTCGCTGGCGAGCCGTGACACCCGGAGCAGGGTATCGCGGAGCGCGTCGATGTGGGCGCCGGGCTGGCCGTTGTGCCCGAGCAGGACCGGGGCGGCGCGGATGGAATGGATCAGGTCGTCGGCGTCGGCGTCGGTGAGGGGGGCCAGCCGTGCGGCGTGGTCACCGAGTACGTTGGTGGCGATGCCACCGAGGCCGAACACCACGACCGGGCCGAACACCGGTTCTTGTACCACTCCGATGATGGTCTCCAGGCCGCCTGTGATCATGGGCTCGACGAGCACTCCGGACAGCCGCCCGGCGAACCTGGCCTGCAGGCGGCCCATCGCGGCGCGTACCTCGCCGTCACCGTGCAGGTCCGGCTCGACCGCGCCAGCGGTGCTCTTGTGCAGCAGGCCGGGCACGTCGGCCTTGAGCACCACGTGACCGCCCAGTCCTGCCGCGACCTCGACGGCCGCGTCGGCGTTTCCGGCCCGGCGGAACTCCACCATCGGGATGCCGTAGCAGCGCAGCAGCGCATCGGCCTCGTCGGCGGACAGCCAGCCGCCGCCCGGCATCCGCGCCAGGAAGGAATCAATGATCGAACGCGCGTCCGCGACCTGCAGTCCGGCGAGCTCCGGGATCACGGCGGATGGCCGGGTCCGCCAGGAGCCGTAGCGGGCGCTGCGCGCCAGCGCCCGGGCGGCCGCCTCGGGGTAGGCAAAGGCAGGCACGGTCCCGTGGTCCGGGCCGCCGCTGTCGCCGGGCAGCAGCCGGACGGCTTCGGGCTGGTCCAGCACGACCGCCGCGACCGGGACCGGCAGCCGCGCGGCGGTGAGTACCGGGACCAGGTCAGCGGAGAGGTGCTGGACCACCAGGGCGATCACGGCGTCGACGCCGTCCTCGGCGGCGGCGATATGCAGCGCCTCGCTGAAGGCCTCCGCGGTGACGGCCGCGGTGGTGTCCACCGGGCCGTCCAGCGATGCCTCGGCGGGCAGCACCTGCCGCAGGCGGCTGCGGGCCTGCGCGCCCATCGCGGCCACGACCAGGCCGGCCTCTGCGCACGCGTCGGCGGCCAGCATGCCCGCGCCGACGCCGTTGGACACGATGGCCACCACTTTGCCCGCCGGGACCGGCTGGGACGCCATCAGCACGGCCGCCTCGAGCAGTTCGCCGAAGCTGGTGGTGGCGATGATGCCCGCCTGGTCGAACAGCGCCTGCCGGGTGATCAGTGGCGCGGCGGCCGCCGCGGTGTGCGAGGCAGTGGCCCGCTGGCCGGGGGCCGACCGCCCGGCGTGGACGGTCAGGACGGGGATGCTGGCGCTCACACGCCGCGCGGTCCGGGCGAACCAGCGCGGGTGGCCGAAGGACTCCAGGTGCAGCACGGCCAGCTCGGTGGCGCGGTCTGCCTCCCACCACAGCAGCATGTCAGTGCCCGAGACATCCAGCTTGTCCCCGACCGAGGCGAACGAGGAAATCCCGATGCCCAGCCGGGTGAACTGCTCCACCAGCGCCGCACCGACCCCGCCGGACTGCACGACCAAGCCGACGTGGCCGGGGGACGGGTGGTGCGCGGCCAGCGTGGCCCCCAGCCCGATGCCCGGCACCGCGACACCGAATGAGGCCGGGCCCGCCAGCCGCATGCCTGTTTCCCTGGTCGCCTCCAGCAGCCCGGATTCCTGTGCGCTGGTCAGCCCCGCGGTAATCACCGCCAGCGATCTGGCGCCGCGGTGCCCGCACTCGTGCGCCACCTCTACGACGCGCGCCGCCGGCACCGCCACCACCGCCAGGTCGGGGGGCTCAGGCAGCGCGGCGACTGACGAGACGCACCGGATGCCGTCGATGTCGCCGCCGCTCCGGCTGACCGCGTACAAGGCACCGGCGAACCCGGCGTCACGGATGTTGAGCAGGATCGTCCGGCCGACAGAGCCGGAGCGCCGGCCCGCCCCGATCACCGCCACCGACCTGGGGTTCAGCAGCGGTTCCAGGCTGGCCACATCCGCCTTCTTCTCCCGGAGGGCCACCGCGTCCAGGTACGTGCTGGCCTCGCCCAGAGCCGTGTTGGGCGGGACCGGCATCGACAACTCGACCACCCCGTTGCCGAGCCTGCGCCGCACCGCAAGCCCCGCGTCGCTGAGTACCCGCAGCACCGGATAGTTATCCGGCAGCACATCGGCGACCAGGACCTTTACCTCCTGCGCCCGGGCCAGCGAGACCAGGTGCTCGAGCAGCAGCGTGGCGATACCACGCCCGTGCATGTCGTCGGCCACCGCCAGGGCAACCTCCGCGGCCGCGGCATCGGCGGTCACCTCGTAGCTGGCGACCCCCACCACCTCGTCATCCAGCACGCCGAGTAGCGCAACCCGCCCCGGGTCGTCCCGCAGACACACCCGCCGGGCCTCCCACTCGGCCGATGACCGGCTCGCGCTGAAGAAACGGAAGTACAGATTGTCCGGCGACATCCCCTCGTGCAGCTGCCTGACCGGTCCGTAATCGTCAGGACCGGCCGGCCGGATGGTCATGGTCCTGCCGTCGGCCAGCAGCGCGTAGGACCGCCCAGCCTCCGTGAGCGCGGCCACCCGATCACCTCCGGTTTCCCCGGGGTGAAGGCTACCGGGTCTCGTCTTCGGAGAGGAAGCTGGTGATCACGGGTCCGACCTGGTGGGCGCTGTCCAGCAGGGCGAGGTGCCCGCCACCCGCCACGGTGTGCAGCCTCGCCTGGGGCATCATCGTGGCGATGATCCGGTGATTGACCAGCGGAGTGACGGGGTCGTCGTCGCCACAGACGACCAGCGTGGGATGGCGGATGGTCCACAGCCACGGCAGGCTCGTCCAGCCGAAGAGCGGGGCCATCCGGTACAGGGCGGCCAGGGTGTCGGTCGGACGCTTGATGTGCATGGAGCGGACCAGTTCCGGCTCGGTGCGCATCCGGCCGCCGAACATGTCGCCGGCCACCCGTTCCAGCCGTTCCGGATGATAGCTGCGCGGGTGGATAAAGTGCCAGAGAGCGCTTAGCTTCCCTGGCCTGGCGAAACCGCCGAAGGACGTCGACACCAGCACCAGCCGGCGGACCCGGCTGGGGTGCGAGAACGCCATCTGCTGCGCGACCGCCCCGCCGAACGACGCGCCCAGCACGTGAGCGGAATCTATGCCGAATTCGTCGAGTACCGCGGTACCGAAGTGGGACAGTGCCCACATGCTCAGCGGGACGGAGGGCATCTGCGAGCGGCCGATGCCCGGCGGGTCGAAGGCGATCGTGCGGAACCCGGGGAGGTGGGGGAGCAGTCGTTCCCACAAGCGCACCTCGCCCCAGATGCCGGAGTACAGCAGCAAGGGCTCGCCTTCTCCGCATACCTGAGCGTGGATCCGCAGACCTCTGATGTTGAGCTGTACATCCCTAACCGGTGCCACGGACGCGGCGGTTGTCATCGGAACCCCTCCTTGAGGGTTAGATCCGAAGGCTGCGGCGGTCATCTCTCTGCACGAGGCGGACACTCAGCCACAAGCCTCACCCTACTGCAGGGTAACATAAAAACTGAACGATCGGTCAGTATTGGTGCCACATGTAACTCGCGTGAGGCGAGTTACGGGAACCTGAACACCTACCGACCTACAGCCTTAGGCCTTGGGACCTTTGGCCATTTCTCCTCGCAGAACGGCCGGTAGCGTCGCCAGCATCGATCCTTCCGGTACTTCTGCCAGCCGGAACGGGTGAGAAAAACGAGGCTCTCTGTTCCTTGGAGGCGAGCCGATGTATACATTCGCCCAGCCGCTCAACCGTGCTCTCCGTACCGCCAGCGAGTCCCCTGCCGTTGTGTGTCAGGACAATCGCCGTACTTATGCTGAGCTCGGCTCGCGATGCCGCCGCGTGGCCGGCGCGATGCACAAGCTTGGCCTGGCGCCGCATGACCGCGTCGGGGTCATCGCGCTCAACTCTGACCGTTACCTCGAGCTCTACCTCGGGCTACCGGCCGCTGGTTACGTGCTGGTCCCGGTCAATTCGCGGCTGGCGCCCGCGGAAATGCGCGCCATCCTCGATGACGCCGGGGTAAGCGTGCTCTTCGCCGACGCCGACTACCCGGGTGCCGCCGGAGTGAGCCAGGTGCTGACCATGCCGGACGACTACGAGGACCTGATCACCGCCGCTGACGAGATTCCGCTCGGCGACGGGGTGGACGAGGACGACCTGGCCGCGCTGTTCTACACCTCCGGCACCACGGGCGCGGCGAAGGGCGCGATGCACACCCACCGGAGCCTGGTCTCCAGTGCGCTGCACTTCATGGCCACCTGGCCCTTCGACCGGCAGACGCGATGGCTCGTGGCCTCCCCGATGTTCCATACCGGCGGGATACTCGCCACGCTGGCCACCGTCTGGGCCGGCGGGACCCACGTCATCATGCCGCGGTTCGACCCCGATCTGGCGGTCGACCTCATCGAGCGCGAGGCGGTCACGCACACGCTGCTGGTGCCCACCATGCTCGCCGCGGCCGCCGGTGCCCAGCTCGCCCGGCCGCGGAACGTCAGTTCGCTGCGGTACCTGAGCCACGGGGCCTCGCCCATTTCCGCCGAGACGCTCAGGCGGACCCGCCAGGCCTTCCCCGGCGCCGAACTGCTGCACGTCTACGGCACGACGGAAACCACTCCGATCACCGCGCTGCTGCCGCACGAGGAGCGCATTCTCGACACCCCGCTCGTCCGGTCATGCGGCCAGCCCGCCGTGGGCGTCGAGATACGGATCGTCGATGGCGCCCTGGACGATCTGCCGCCGCGCACGGTCGGCCAGATCGCCGTGCGCAGCCCCAGCGTCATGGCCGGTTACTGGCGCAAGTCGCACGAGACGGCCGAGGTCATGCGCGGCGACTGGTACCTGAGCGGTGACCTCGGGTACCGGGACCAGGACTCCTACATCTACCTGGTCGACCGGGTCAAGGACATGATCGTCAGCGGCGGCGAGAACATCTACTCCACCGAGGTGGAGGACGCGCTGGCTACCCATCCCGCGGTCGAGGAGGTCGCCGTCTTCGGCGTTCCCGACCCGCGCTGGGGGGAGTCGGTCTACGCGATCGTGTTCTGCCGGGGGCCGGTGACACCCGGCGAGCTGATCGCGCACTGCCGCGAACAGATCGCGGGCTTCAAGGTACCCAGGTGCATCGAGCTGCGCACCGAGTCGCTGCCCAAGTCGGCGGCAGGCAAGATCCTCAAGCGGGAGCTGCGCGAACCGCACTGGGCAGGTCAGCAAGCACAGGTCTCAGGAGGTTAGCGATGCGCAGCACGATGATGGACTTCCCGCTCACGGTCCGGCACATCTTCGAGCACGGGCGGACCCTGTACGCAGACAGCGAGGTCGTCACCAGCGAGGCCGACGGGCCGCGCCGTATCGAGTTCGGCGCCCTAGCCGATCGCGCGGAACAGCTGGCGGCCGGCCTGCGCCGCCTAGGCGTCCGGGAAGGCGACCGGGTCGCCACCTTCGGCTGGAATAACCAGGAGCACCAGGAGGCGTACTTCGCCATCCCGTGCATGGGCGCGGTGATGCACACGCTCAACATCCGCCTGGCGGCGGAGCAGATCCGCTACATCATCGGACATGCCGAGGACTCCGTGATCCTCGCCGACGCCAGCCTCGCGCCGGTCCTCGCCCCGGTCCTGGCGGCCGGGGGCGATGAGCTCAAGACGCTCCGCCACCTCGTGGTCTACGGCGACGGCGACCGTTCGGGGCTGCCCGAGCACATCGACTACGAGGAATTGCTGGCCGCCGAACGGCCAGAGTACCCGTGGCCGGACATCGACGAGCACGCGGCCGCCGCGATGTGCTACACCAGCGGGACCACCGGCTGGCCGAAGGGCGTCGTGTACAGCCACCGCTCGACGTTCCTGCACTCGCTGGGCGTGTGCTCCGGCGAGGCGCTCGGGCTGAACCAGTACGATCGCCTGCTGCCGGTCGTGCCCATGTTCCACGGCAACGCCTGGGGCATGCCGTACGCCGGCTGGCTAGTCGGCGCGGACCTGCTGCTGCCGAACCGGTTCACCCAGGCCGCCCCGCTGGCCCGGTTCATCGCGGCGGAGCGGGCCACCCTGGCCATGGCCGTGCCGACGGTCTGGTATGACGTTCTCGGCCTGGACCCGGACAGCGTCGACCTGACCTCGCTGCGCACGATCATGTGCGGCGGGGCGGCCGTGCCGCGCAGCCTGATCGAGGCGTACGAGCAGCGATTCGGCGTCCGTGTCGTCCAGGGCTGGGGGCTGACCGAGACCAGTCCGGTCGCCGCCTTGTCCTACCCGCCCAAGCACGTCCCGGCCGAACGTGCGATGGACTACCGGGCCACGGCCGGCCGCCCGCTCGGCGGCGTGGAGGCGCGGGTGGTGGACGACGAGGGCAAGGTACTGCCCCGCGACGGGCACGCCACCGGCGAGATCGAGGTGCGCGGGCCCTGGGTGGCGACCGCCTACTACAAGGACCCGGCGCCGGACAAGTTCCGCGACGGCTGGCTGCGCACCGGCGACGTCGGCCGGATCGACGCCAGGGGATACGTCACGATCAGCGACCGGTCCAAGGACGTTGTCAAGTCGGGCGGTGAGTGGATCTCCACGCTGGAGCTGGAGTCCGCCATCCTCACCCACCCGGCGGTCCGCGAGGTCGCGGTCATCGCCGCGCCGGATGAGCGGTGGGGTGAGCGGCCGCTGGCTTGCGTGGTCCTCAGGCCGGGCCAGTCCGTGAGCCCGGAGGAGCTCCGCGCGCACCTGTCCGGCCTGGTGGTCAAGTGGTGGCTGCCCGAACAGTGGGCGTTCGTGGACACGGTCCCGCGCACCAGCGTGGGCAAGCACGACAAGAAGCTGCTCCGGGCCCGCAACGCCGGAGGCAGCCTGCCCGTCGTCGCCACCGACGGGCCACCAGCCAAGTAAGCCGAACTATCTGGAGAGTGAGTCATGTCAGAAGTCGTTATCGCCGCCATTGGCCGGACCCCGATCGGCCGCGCCGTCAAGGGATCGCTGATCGACCAGCGGCCCGACGACCTGGGTGCCTTCGTCGTGGACGAGGTGCTCAAGCAGGTCCCGCAGCTGGACCGCGCCGAGATCGAGGACGTGATCTGCGGCTGCGCCCTGCCCGGAGGCGAGCAGGGGCACAACGTGGCCCGGATCATCAGCATCCTGGCCGGGGTCGGCGCCCCGGGCACCACGGTCAATCGCTACTGCGCGTCGTCGGTGCAGGCCGTCCGGATGGCGTTCCACGCCATCAAGGCGGGCGAGGGCTCGGCGTTCGTCTGCGCGGGCGTCGAGTCGAGCACCCGCTCGCCGCTCGGCAAGTTCGCGGACCAGCTGGAAACGCAGAACCCCCGGCTGCTTCCCGGGAACCCGGAGGGCCTCCCCGCGGCCTTCATGAGCATGGGCGAGACGGCCGAGAACGTGGCCGACAAGTACGACATCACCCGTGAGGAGATGGACCGGTACGCCTGGCAGAGCCAGATGCGCGCGGTCGGGGCGACCAAGGACGGGATATTCGCCCGGGAGATCATCCCGGTGACGCTGTCCTCCGGTCTCCTCATGACCGCCGACGACGGCCCCAGGCCGGACACCAGTCTGGAGAGGCTGGCCACGCTGAAGCCGGTCTTCCGCGAGGGCGGCCGGGTGACCGCCGGCAACTCCTGCCCGCTCAACGACGGTGCGGCGGCCGCCGTGGTGATGTCCCGGGCACGCGCGGCCGAGCTGGGGATCACCCCGATCGCCCGCATCATCTCGACCGGCGTCAGCTCCCTGGAGCCTGAGCTGATGGGCCTGGGCCCGATCGAGTCCAGCCGCCAGGCGCTGGCCCGGGCCGGGATGACCATCGATGATGTGGACGTGGTGGAGATCAACGAGGCCTTCGCGGCCCAGGTCATCCCGTCGGCCAGGGGAATCGGTGTCGACCCGTTCGGCGACAAGCTGAACCCGCACGGCGGCGCCATCGCGCTCGGCCACCCGTTCGGCATGACCGGGGTGCGCATCCTGGCCACGCTGCTGAACGACCTCCGCACCCGTGACCAGACGATCGGACTCGAGACCATGTGCGTCGGCGGCGGCCAGGGCATGGCCATGATCATAGAGAGGCTGTCATGACAACTCCGCGCGGCAAGGCGCCGCTGACAGAAAGCACACCCAACGGACGTCAGCCGGCCAAGCCCCGGCGCAAGACGCCCGCTCCGCAGGCGACCCGTGTACTCCCGACCGCGGAGCCCGGCCCGGAGCAGCCCAAAGATCCTGGCCCGACCGCGGCTCAGCGGGCGGCCGGGGCAGCGCGGTTCCTCGCCGGGCAGGCGGTACGTCAGCCGCGGATCCTGATGCGGGACACGCCCGGGACGGCCCGGGAGCTGCTGCGGATCGCGCGGGGCAAGTCGCAGGTGGCGCCGGATAAGAGGGACAAGCGATTTGCCGATCCGGCGTGGCAGGAGCACCTTCTGTACCGCAGGATGGCGCAGGCGTATCTGTACCTCGGGTCAAGGGTTGATCCGTACGTCGACAGTCTCGGTCTCGAGGGCGTGAACCGCGAGCGGGCGCGCTTCGCGCTGATGCTGGCCCGGGAGGCCGTGGCGCCGACCAACTTCCTCATGACGAATCCCGCAGCCATTAAGCGCTCCTACGACACCGCCGGCGGCAGCGTCCTCCGCGGCATAGGCAACATGGCCGGCGACTTGCGTCACAACCATGGCATGCCGGCGATGGTGGACCGCAGGCCGTTCAAGATCGGCGAGAACATGGCGGCCACGCCCGGTACGGTCATTTTCCGGACCGAAGTGTTCGAGCTCATCCAGTACACGCCGCAATGCGACACCGTCTACCAGCGCCCCGTACTCATGGTGCCCCCGCAGGTGAACAAGTACTACGCCCTGGATCTCTCACCAGGCCGCAGCCTGTACGAATACCTGCTCCAGCGCGGCATCCAGGTGTTCGGGATAAGCTGGCGCAACCCGACGGGGGCGCAGCGCGCCTGGGACTTCGACACCTATGTGCGGTCGACGATGGAGGCGATTGACGTCGCCCGCGAGGTTACCGGTTCGCCGGATGTGAACATCATGGGCGGTTGCCTGGGCGGGATGACGGCCGCGGTGACGCAGGCACACCTCGCCGCCCTGGGGCAGGAGAAGCAGATCCACTCGTCGACGGTGTTCGTCACCCTGCTCGACACCGAGTCTGACGGGCGGATGTTCCTGTTCGCCTCCCCGCAGACCCTCGCGCTCGCCAAGAAGGTGTCCCAGCGCGCCGGCGTGATCGACGGCTGGCAGATAGCGCAGATGTTCTCCTGGCTGCGCCCGAACGATCTGGTGTGGAACTACTGGGTGAACAACTACCTGCTCGGTCAGGACCCTCCGGCCTTCGACATCCTCGCCTGGAACGCGGACACGACCCGGCTGCCGTCCGCCTTCCACCACCAGCTGCTCGACATGGTGGCGGGCAACCAGATGGTGCACCCGGGCGCCATGAAGGTCCTCGGCACCCCGATCGACCTATCACGCATCACCACCGACACCTATGTGGCGGCCGGGCTCACCGACCACATCACGCCGTGGCAAACCTGCTACCGGACCACCCAGGTGGTCTCCGGTCATGCTCAGTTCGTCCTGTGCTCGAGCGGTCACATCCAGACCGTCGTAGCCGACCCGAAGCACAGAGGGCTCGGGTACTTCGTCAACCCGGAGACACCGCCCTCGGCTGAGCAGTGGCTGGCGGACGCGCAACGGCACGAGGGGTCCTGGTGGGAGCACTGGGTGCGGTGGCTGGCCGACCGCTCCGGTGAGCAAATCGCGGCACCCCAGTCCATCGGCAGCCCTCGCTTCCCGGCGATAGAGCCGGCCCCGGGCACCTACATCTATAAATGACAGCCTGCCAAGCACGGCAAGAAAGGGCACGGCGAGGGAACGGAGGTGATGGTCTGTGGAGGCATCAGCAGTCCTCGCCGGTGCGGAGGACCGTGTGGTCGAGGAAGCGGTTGCCGCGTTGGCGCAACGCGATCAGGCACAGCACCATCCATCCGGCGCGGAGGAGCGCCGCCACGATATGCGGCAGCTGTTCAGGCTCGTCCTGCGTTGCGTGCGTGAAGGCCGAGCCGAGCCGATCATCGCGCCAGCTGCGCGGATCGCGGCCCACTGTTTCGCCGCGGGCGTTGACCTCGCCGAGGCGCAGGAAGCATTCAACGTCTTGGCGGCGGCGCTCTGGCGCCATGTGGTCGACGCCCTCGCCGGTGAACAGCGGGTTGAGGTGCTTGGGCTCGTGAACGCCATCGTCGGGGCGGGGAAGGATGCGCAGGCCCGGACCTACGTGGCCCTGGCGGCCAGTCAGGCAGGCTATCGACCGGACGGGCAGCCGGCCGTACCAGGGGGCGATAGCCGGTCAGCCACCGCAGCCGCCGGGGCTGATCGCCCCCCAGCCGTCGGTGTCCGGACTGCCGTGATCGGAAAAGTCGGCGTCATCACCCTTGACGACCAGCATAAGCGCAACGCTATCGCGGCCCAGATGGCCAGCAGCGTCGTCGCCGCGCTGGGGAGCCTGCGAGCCCAGGACATGCGCGCAATCGTGCTCCGCGCCGCGCCGGGCATGAACGTTTGGTCCGCTGGCCACGACATCGATGAGCTTCCCCGGGGAGGACGCGACCCGCTGGGCTACAACGATCCACTGGAAGGTCTGCTCCGCGCCGTCCGCTCTTTCCCGATGCCGGTTATCGCCATGGTGCATGGTTCGGTGTGGGGCGGAGCGCTGGACCTAGTGCTCAGCTGTGACCTAGTCATCGCTGACGAGACGGCGACGTTTGCCATCACTCCAGCGAACCTGGGATTGCCGTACAACATCACCGGCCTGCTGCATTTCCTGGGACGCCTGCCTGTCAATCTCATTAAGGAGATGTTCTTCACAGCGGCGCCCCTTGACGCCCGTAAAGCCAGAGAATGCCTGATCGTAAATCACTTGGTCGCGTCGGACCGGCTTGAGTCGTTCACCTTGGAGCTGGCCGCAACGATGGCGACGAAGTCGCCTTTGGCGATTGCGGTCATCAAGGAACAGCTTAGGGTCCTTTCCGATTATCAGCCTATCGCGGCGCAGGTGTACGAACGTGTCCAGGGGCTGCGCCGGGAAGCGTACGACAGCAGCGACTATCTCGAGGGCCTGAATGCTTTCACCCAGAAACGCCCGCCAATCTTTCGAGGCACCTGACCCGCCCAAGCCGCAAGCTCGGGACTCCAAGGACTGGCCTTGCGGGACCAAAGTCACTAGCCGACGGAAAGCTGCAGGCGTACGAAGGTTTTACGGACTGAAACAAAGTCGCGAGCTCAGGAAACCAATCCGAGAGCCACGGCCCGTTCAGATGAAGGAGAAATCCAATGAGTCAGAAGATCGCGATCGTGACGGGCGCGGCCCGCGGCATCGGTGCAGGGGCGGCCATCAGGCTGGCCTCCGACGGCATGGCCGTGGCGGTCCTCGACCTCGACGAGGCCGATTGCGCGCGGACGGTGAAAGAGATCGAGAACGATGGCGGGCGCGCGCTCGCGGTCGGCTGTGACGTCAGCAAGGCCGATGAGGTGAGCGCGGCGGTCGAGCGGATAGTCGCCGAGCTCGGTGAGCCGACGGTGCTGGTGAACAACGCCGGGATCACCCGCGACGCGCTGCTGTTCAAGATGACCGACGAGGACTGGGACAGGGTGATCGACGTCAACCTGCGCGGCCCGTTCCTGATGACCAGGGCCGTCCAGAAGTACATGACCGGACAGCAATGGGGCCGGATCGTCAACATCTCGTCGTCGTCCGGGCTCGGCAACCGCGGCCAGGCGAACTACTCCGCCACGAAGGCCGGCATCGAGGGCTTCACCAAGACGCTCGCCAAGGAGATGGGCAAGTTCGGGATCACCGCGAACGCGGTCGCGCCGCACTTCATCGCCACCGACATGACCGCGGCCATGGCCGACAAGCTGAAGATGTCGTTCGAGGATCTCGTGGAGACCTACAAGAAGCAGATTCCGGTGGCGCGGGTCGGCCAGCCGGCCGACGTGGCCCACGCCATCTCGTTCCTCGCCAGCGAGGGCGCGGGCTTCATCTCCGGCCAGGTCCTCTACGTCGCGGGCGGCCCGCTGTGCTGAGGGTCTCCGTGATGTCATTCTCCGCCGATTAGGGTGCCGAGTAGCCTGGCGTAGCGCAGCAGGTGGGCATCGCCGACGTACTCCTCGCGGATGTGGGCATGCGCGGCCTGCCCCATCCGCGCCGCCTGGTCCTGGTCAGTGAGCAGGCGGCGGGCTGCCGATCCGAACGCCGTCAGGTCGGCGGGATCGGGTAGCAGGATGCCGGTGCCCTCGGCGATCTGGTCGATGATCCCGCCGACCGCCGAGCCGATGACCGGCCGCCCCTTCCACATTCCCTCCGCGACGGTCAGCCCGAACCCTTCCGCCAGGCTCTTCT
>DAIOWL010000089.1:0-2853 GCA_036758545.1 Streptosporangiaceae bacterium
CAGGCCGCGCCGGCTCAGTGCTCCCCGGGGGGAACGATCCCCCCCAGACCCCCCCTGCTCATGGGGGGGCTGCCCGCCCCCCCATACCCCCCTGGCCCCCCCTGGGGGGCTGGCCTGGTCCGGCCGATCACCGGCGAGACCGAATGCGGCGACGCCTACGGAGCGGTCCAGGCGGACGGCGAGGTCACCGCCGTGCTGTGCGACGGGCTCGGCCACGGCCCGCTGGCCGCGGCGGCGGCCGCCGCGGGGGTGGCCGTGGTGCTGGACGACCCAGCGGGCGAGCCGGCCGGGCTGCTGGAGCGGGTGCACCGGCGGATGAACGGCACCCGTGGCGGAGTGGTCGGCATCGTACGGATCGGCGGCCAGCAGGCCCGGTTCGCCGGGCTGGGCAACGTGGCCGCGTCGATCGTGTCCGGCGGCACGCGCAAGAGCATGGTCTCCATCCCGGGCATCGCCGGCCACCAGGCCAGGTCCATCCGCCAGTTCGACTACGAAGTGCCGCCGGGTGCGGCGGTCATCCTGCACTCCGACGGCATCAGCAGCCGCTGGGAGGCCGCCGCGCTGCCCGGGATCGAGGCCAGGGACCCGCTGCTGATAGCGGCCGTTCTGCTCGCCCAGGCGGGCGTGCACCGCGACGACGCCGGCGTCCTCGTGCTGAAGCCATGAGCAGCCAGGACAGCGAGCTCGCCCGCCTCGAGGTCAGCGACACGGCCGGCGTCTTCGCGGCTCGCCAGCTCGGCCGCGGCCTGGCCGCCGTCCTGACCATGGAGCAGCAGGACCAGATCCGGGTGGCCACCGCGCTGAGCGAGGTCAGCCGCAGCGCGGTCACGGCCGGGCGGACCGCGGTCATCACGTTCGGCATCGACGCCGCCGCGCTGCTGCTGACCGTGACCATGGACGGCGAGCCGCCGGCCGACGGGATCGCCGCGGCCGGCCGGCTCATGGACCAGGTCGACACCGACGGCCACGTCGTGCGGATGACCAAGCGCCGTCCGCCCGGCGTGCGGCCGGACCGGCGGCTGGTCCGCGAGCAGGTGGCCGCGGTGCAGCCGCAGTCCGCCCTGGACGAGCTGCGGCGGCAGAACCAGGACCTGATCGGCGCGCTGGACGACCTCAAGCAGCAGAAGGACCAGCTGCTCCTGCTCAACGGCGAACTGCAGGAGACCAACCACGGCGTGCTGGCCCTGTACGGCGAGCTGTCGGACGAGCTGGAGCAGACCAACCGCGGCGTGGTCGCGCTGTACGCCGAGCTGGACGAGAAGTCCGAGCGGCTCCGCGCGGCCTCGCAGTCCAAGGACAGGTTCTGGGCCAACGTCAGCCACGAGCTGCGCACCCCGCTGAACTCCATCATCGGGCTGACCCGGCTGCTGGGCGAGCCCGCGCCCGACGGAACCGTCCTCGACGCCGAGCGGCTCTACCAGACCGAGCTGATCCAGAACTCGGGCACCACCCTGCTGACCCTGGTCAACGACCTGCTCGACGTGGCCAAGGCCGAATCGGGCCAGCTGCACGTCGACCCGGCTCAGGTGGACCTGCCCGCGCTGTTCGGCCGACTGCGCGGGCTGGCCCGGCCGATGACCGAGGGCAAGCCGGTGGAGGTGATCGTCAGCGCGGATGACGACCCGGATACTCCGGTCACGATCCTGACCGACGAGGTTGCCCTGACCAGCATCCTGCGTAACCTGCTGTCTAACGGAATCAAGTACACCGATCACGGCGAGGTCCGGCTGAGCGCACGGGTAGCGGGTCCGAGGCTCGAGATCAGCGTGGCCGATACCGGCATAGGCATACCGGCCGGCCTGCACGAGCACGTCTTCGAGGAGTTCTATCAGGTGCCCGGCCTGCGCCGGGGCGGCACCGGGCTCGGCCTGCCGTACGCCCGGCGGCTGGCCGCGATCCTGGGCGGGGACCTCACGCTGACCAGCGAGCCGGGCGCGGGCACCACGGTCGTGCTCGGCCTGCCGCTGCAAACCCCGGCCGTCGGCACGGTCCTGCTGGCCGACGACGACGCCACGTTCCGCGGGGTCCTCAGGGGCTTGCTCGACGGCCTGGCCGAACGGGTGGTGGAGGCCGGGAACGGCCGTGAGGCGCTGGCCCTGGTCGCCGCGGACCCGGTCGACCTGGTCCTGGCCGACATGCGGATGCCCGGCATGGACGGCAGCGCGCTGCTGGCCCGGCTGCCCGCCGCGCTGCCCGCGATCATCGTCACTGGCGCGGACGTCGTCCCGCCGCCGCGGGCCGCGGCCGTGCTGCGCAAGGACGAGCTGACCAGGGACCGGCTGGAGTTCACCCTGCGGGTTATCAGGGGCGAGCCATGACCGGCAATCAGGCCGTGATACTCCTGGTCGACGACGACGAGGCCAAGCGCTACCTGATGGGCACCTGGCTGCGCCGGGGCGGCCACACCGTGATCGAGGCCGGGACGGGGAAGGACGCGCTGGAGAAGGCCAGTTCGGCTGAACTAGTCGTGCTCGACGTCAACCTGCCCGACATGCTCGGCTACGACGTCTGCCGCCAGATCAAGGCCGACCCGGCCACCGCGGCCATCCCGGTCGTCCAGGTCTCCGCCACCGCGGTCCAGACCTCGGACCGCGCCCTGGGCCTGACCCAGGGCGCCGACGCCTACCTGACCGACCCGAACGAGCCCGAGGAACTGCTCGCCGTGGTGATGGCGGCGCTGCGCTACTCCCGGGCCCGGCAGCGCGCCGAGCGGACGGCGGCCCTGCTGAGCGGGCTGACCAGCGTAGCGCTCGACATCAGCGCGGCCGAGACCTTCGACGCCCTGGTCCGGGCCGCCGCGGCCGGCGCCGCGCGGATCTTCGCCGCCCAGGCCGTGCTGATCATCGAGATGCC
>DAIOWL010000089.1:2953-12852 GCA_036758545.1 Streptosporangiaceae bacterium
CTCGTACGCCGAGGAGCACGTCATCGCGCTGACCCTGCAGCGCAGCCTGCTGCCGCCGGCCCCGCCCGAGGTACCGGGCCTGGCCATCGCGTTCCGCTACCTCCCGGCCAGCGACCAGGCCGAGGTCGGCGGCGACTTCTACGAGGCGCTTCCCTGGCGGGACCGGGTCCTGGTCGTCATCGGCGACGTGCAGGGTCACTCGCTGCAGGCGGCGACGGTGATGGGCGAGCTCAGGCACGCGCTGCGCGCGTTCATCCTGGAGGGGCACGCGCCGCTGGCCATCACCGGCCTGGTCAACGACGTCCTGACCCGCTATCACCCGGGCATCATCGCCACCTTGTGCCTGGTGGTGCTCGACCCCGCCTCGGGGGAGCTGCAGATCGTGAACTGCGGGCACATGCCCCCGCTGCTGGTCAGCGGGCAGGGCGCGGCCTACGCCCGCGAGGGCGGCCTGCTGCTCGGCCTGCCCGTGCACGAGCCGCATGTGGAGACGGCGTTCCTCCCGCCGGGCGGCACCCTGCTGCTGATGACCGACGGCCTGGTCGAGGAGCGCGGCGTCTTCATCGACGTCAACCTGGAGAAGCTGCGCGTGGCCGCGCAGGAGGCCAGCGGGGCCGACGTGGAGGCGTTCAGCAACCATGTGATGTCCATCTTCGGTCCCCGGGAGGACGACGTCGCGATGGTCGCGGTGCGCCGGGCCCAGAGCTGGGCAGAGACAGGGACATGAGCGAGACACCCGAGCCGGTGGCCGGCCTGGAGGCGCGCTACGCCGCGCTGCGCCAGGCGGCCAGGTCGGACGGCGGCGATCCCGGTGATGTGCTCGAAGCCGCCTTCTCCGAGCTGGAAGGCGCCATCGACCTGCTCCGGGCGGCCGCCCCCGGTGGCCGCGGCGAACCCGCCGGCGTGCCCGCGGACAACGCCGAGCGCGGCCTGCTGCGCGCGGTGTTCCAGGACGCGCCGGTGCCGCTGTTCCTGCTCACCCGCGACG
Organism: Streptosporangiaceae bacterium; assembly: GCA_036758545.1. Classification (GTDB taxonomy): domain Bacteria; phylum Actinomycetota; class Actinomycetes; order Streptosporangiales; family Streptosporangiaceae; genus Palsa-504. Next base: position 3,942 of record DAIOWL010000089.1, read on the forward strand.
GAACGGTCCAGCGGGTCAACCGCGCCGCCGGCGACGTGATCGGCGCCAAGCCCGGCTACGCGACCGGCCGCCCGTTCATCACGTTCGTCGCCCTGCCGTCTCGCGCGGCGGTGAACTCCCAGCTGACCGCCGTCGGCCGGACCGGCAAGCCGCGCCAGATCCGGTGCAGCCTGGTCGCCGGGGACGGCCTGGTCCCGTGTGAGCTCGTCATCGGGCGGGTCGGGGTGAAGGGCAACCCCGAAGAGTCCGATCCCCTGGTGATCGCGGTCCGCGATACCCCTGCGGTTCCCGTGCCGGATGCCGAGACCCCGGATGTCAAAACCACGGGCAAACCCCAGCTGGGCGCGGTGCAGGCCATCACCCGCCGGCTCGACCTGGTCACGGCGGTGGCCAGGCTGCTGCTGGAGAACGAGGGCTACAGCGAGTCCAGGACGCTGCAGCGGTGCGCGCGGCTGATCGCCCGCGAGCTCACCGCCTGGGTCATCGTGGACATGGACCGCAGGTACCGGGTCCGGCGCCAGTTCGTGGCCGGCCCGGACGATCCGCGGCTGACCGAACTGACCAGCGCGCTCGCCGCGGTCGACCCGCCGCCAGGCTCGGTCCCGTGCACCGTGCAGGAGTCCGGGCACCCGGCGCTGGTGGCGCACGCCGACGACGCCGACGCATTGGGCCGGGACGTGGACGGCGAATCGCTGCTGACCAGGCTGGACGCGACGTCGCTGCTATCCGTGCCGCTGACCGACGGCGAGATCAGGTACGGCGTGCTGACCCTGGTCCGGCGGGCCAGGGACGGGCACTTCAAGATGGCCGACCTGGCCCTGGTGCAGGAACTCGGTGAGCAGATGGGCCTGGCCATCCGCGTCGACCGGATGTTCCGCCGTCGTGCCGATACCGCCGACGCGCTGCACGCCAGCCTGCAGCCGAGGAGATGGCCGGACATCCCCGGCGTGCAGGTCGCCGTGACCTACCTGGCCGCCACCGATGACGCGGACGTCGGCGGTGACTTCTACGACGTGTACCGGACCCCGGACGGCTGGGGCCTGGCCGTCGGCGACGTCTCCGGCAAGGGCGAGGAGGTGGCCGCGGTAACCGCCGCGGCCCGGCACGCGATCCGCGTCCTGGCCCGCCGCTGCGCCGATCCCGGCGAGGTGCTGGCCGGCGCGAACGAGATCGTGCTGGCCGAGGAGCTCGCCCTGGACGGCGGTTTCGTCACCGCCAATATCGCCCACCTGGCCTGGCAGGAAGACTCGCTGCGGGTGGTGCTCGGCAGCGCCGGGCACCAGGCCGCCGTGCTGCTCAGGTCGGACGGCCGGGCCCAGATGACCAGCGGCGGCGGCCTGCCGCTCGGGCTGTTCCCCGACGCCGAGCCGGCCACCCAGGAGCTGGCCCTGGACGACGGCGACATCTTGTTCTTCTACACCGACGGGGTGGCCCAGGCCCGGGGCCCGGACAACACCTACTTCCAGGACCGGCTCACCGACGAGCTGGCCGCTCTGGCGGGCCGCGAACCCGGCGAGGTGGTGGCGCTGATGCGCCGGGCGATGAACGACTTCACCGGGGAGCACTATGTCGACGACGTCACGATGCTGGTGATGCGGGCCCGCCGGGAGCAGGACGCCAGGGCGGGCCGGCGGGACCGGAACCGGGCCTCGTCGCGGCGGGCGCCCGGATGAACACCGAAGCGACGGAGCTGTGGTCGGCGGCCCTGGGCGCCGCGGGCACCGTCATCCGGTACGGCCACTGGGGCCGCCCGGTCCTCGTGTTCCCCTCCGAGCGCGGCCGGGCCTGGGACTTCGAGAACAACGGCATGATCGGCGCGGTCCAGGACCTGATCGACGCGGGCCGGGTCAAGCTCTACTGCGTGGACAGCTACGACGCGGCGTCCTGGTCCAACCACGAGATCCCGCTCGAGGAGCGGGCCCGGCGGCACGGCCGGTACGAGTCCTGGATCGTCGGCGACGTGGTGCCGTGGATCTACCAGGACGTCGGCGGCCACGCCGAGGTGGTCACGCTCGGCTGCAGCCTGGGCGCCTTCCACGCGGCCAACTTCGCCCTCAAGCGGGCCGACCTGTTCCCGCTGGCGATGTGCTTCTCCGGTAACTACGACCCGGCCTCCTGGAACGGCTGGGGCGAGCGCGGCAACGAGGCGTACTTCAACAACCCGCTGGACTACATCGGCCAGCTGTCCGGTGACCACCTGGACTGGCTGCGCGGCCAGGTCAGCCTGCTGCTGGTCTGCGGGCAGGGCCAGTGGGAGGACACCACGGGCTCGCTGGCGAGCACCCGCCGGTTCGCCGCGCTGCTCACCGACAAGGGCATAAAGCACGAACTCGACCTGTGGGGGTATGACGTCCCGCACGACTGGCCTTCCTGGCGCGCCCAGCTGGCCCACCACCTGCCGCGATTCTGCTGAGACTGGAGGCAGCCATTGACCAGGCACACGATCGGGCTCCTGCTGGGCACCGAGGACGACTGGCCCTCGGCCTTCACCGAGATCCTGCGCCGGCTGGGTCCGGTCGAGGGGCCGGGCGGCCCGCACGCCTTTGACGTCGAGCGGATCACCATCGAACCGTTCGGCCTGCGTGACAAGCCCCGCTACGACATGGCCATCGACCGCCTGGCGTACTGGTACTACCACCCCAGGGAGTGGCTCAAGAAGGTCGCCATGATGGACGGGGTCTACCTGCTCAACAGCCCGTTCACGTTCCAGTCGATGGAGAAGCACGCGGCCTACTGCGCGATGATGCGGCTCGGGCTCAAGGTGCCGGAGACGGTGCTGGTGCCGTACAAGAACCCGCTCGACAACTCCCGCTACGTCTACACCGCGGCCCGCTACAACCAGCCCTTCGACCTGGACGCCATCGCCAGCAAGATCGGCTACCCGCTGTTCATGAAGCCCTACGACGGCGGGGCCTGGCGCGGCGTGTCCCGGATCAACAACGCGGCCGAGCTGCACGCCGCCTACGACGCCAGCGGCGAGATGCTCATGCACCTGCAGAAGGCCATCGACTACGACGTCTTCGCCCGCTCGCTGTCCATCGGCGCCGAGACCATGGTGATGAAGTTCCAGCCGGACCAGCCCATGCACCTGCGCTACGCGGTGGAGCACGACTTCCTGGCCCCGGACGCGGGGCTCGAGGTGGTGACGATCGGGAAGCTGGTCAACGCGTTCTTCCGCTGGGAGTTCAACTCCTGCGAGACCCTGGTCAAAGGCGGCGAGGTCTACCCCATCGACTACGCCAACGCCTGCCCCGACGTCGCCCTGACCAGCCTGCACTACTACTTCCCCTGGGCGATGAAGGCCCTGGTCAAGTGGACCGTCTTCGCGCTGGTGACGGGGCGCCGGGCCCGGCTCGACCTCGAGCTCGACCGCTACTTCGCCATCGCCGACGAGCCCGGTATGTCGTACGGGGAGAAGCTGGGCGAGTACCGCAAGCTGGCCGACGCCTACTTCGACACCGAGCGCTACCAGGACTTCTGCGCCACCAGCCTGGCCCGGCTCGACCAGCTCATGCTGGACTGGATCACCGGCCCCGACTTCGACCAGCTGCTGGTCCGCACGGTCCAGGCGGTCTACCCCGAGCACGAGCACGACCAGTTCATCGCCCACCTGCGCGGCCTGCTCCACCTCTGGGTCCGCGACGAAAGCGCCCGCCTAGCCGCCGCCTAACCCCACCCCCACCCCCACCCCCCACCCGCCCCAGGAGGCCCCGCCCAAACGGGTCGATGGCACATAGGGCCGGCTAGAACCGTACCAACGGCACATCGACCCAAATCGCCCGGGCGTGAGGCGTGTCAGGATCACAAGCTGACCGGCAGAATCCTGGTCCGGGAGGGTAAGTGTCCGCGATCATGGGGACTACCGGGTACATGGTCGGTTTGTCTCGTTGAGTGGAGGCCGGACGTGGGCCGTGACATCCAGGCGATCAAGATCAGCGGCGAGGACCGGCGCAAGTACCGGGACAAGGTGCGGCGCTCGCTCGACGCGTTCGCCCGCATGCTCCGCGAGCGCCTGTTCGACGAGAACCCCAACACGGTCGGCCAGGAGATCGAGCTGAACCTGACCGACGAGCACGGCATGCCGTCGATGCGCAACGCCGCGGCGCTCGCGGCGATCGCCAGCCCGGCCTGGGACACCGAGGTCGGGCAGTTCAACCTGGAGATCAACGTGCCGCCGCGGATGCTCGACGGCGACTCGCTGGACAGGCTCGAGACCGAGCTCCGCGCCGACCTCAACGCGGCCGACGCCAGGGCGCGCACCGCCGGCAGCCACCTGGTCATGGTCGGCATCCTGCCCACGCTGGCCGAACACGACGTGCACGAGGACTCCATGTCGGCCAACGAGCGCTACAAGGTGCTGAACGAGCAGATCTTCGCGGCCCGCGGCGAGGACATGCGGATCGAGATCGACGGCGCCGAGCAGCTGCTCACCCACATGGACAGCATCACCCCCGAATCGGCCTGCACCAGCGTGCAGCTGCACGTCCAGGTCAGCCCGGACTCCTTCGCGAACTACTGGAACGCGGCCCAGTCCATCGCGGGCGTGCAGGTGGCGCTGGCCGCGAACTCCCCGTTCCTGTTCGGCAGGCAGCTCTGGCACGAGACCAGGATCACGCTGTTCGAGCAGGCCACCGACACCCGCTCGGACGAGCTGAAGGAGCAGGGCGTGCGGCCCCGGGTGTGGTTCGGCGAGCGCTGGATCACCTCGGTGTTCGACCTGTTCGAGGAGAACCTCAGGTACTTCCCGGCGCTGCTGCCGATCTGCGAGGACGAGGACCCGCTGGCCGTGCTGGACCAGGGCTCCTCGCCGCAGCTGGCCGAGATGAGCCTGCACAACGGCACCATCTACCGGTGGAACCGGCCGGTCTACGACAACGCGGGCGGCACCCCGCACCTGCGGGTGGAGAACCGGGTGCTGCCGGCCGGCCCCACCATCGCCGACGTGGTGGCCAACTCGGCGTTCTACTACGGCCTGGTCCGGTCGCTGGCCGAGGCGCAGCGGCCGATCTGGACCCAGATGTCGTTCACCACCGCCGCGGAGAACCTGCACGAGGCCGCGCGGAAAGGCCTGGACGCCCAGCTCTACTGGCCGGGCGTGGGCGACACCCCGGTGACCGAGCTGATCCTGCGCCGCCTGCTGCCGCTGGCCCGTGAGGGGCTCGGCCAGTGGGGCGTGGACTCCAGCTGCGCCGACCGGCTGCTCGGCATCATCGAGCAGCGCTGCCTGACCGGCCAGAACGGCGCCGCCTGGCAGATCGCCACGGTGGACAGGCTCAGCGCCAGCGGCATGGACCGCCGCGAGGCGCTGCGCCAGATGACCCTGCGGTACATCGACCACATGCACTCCAACGACCCCGTGCACACCTGGCCGGCGGGGTTAGGCCCGGTTTAGCTAGCAGAGCGGACTAGCCCGCGCCCCCCACCGCGATCAGCGAGACGCAGACCCCGGCCAGCCCGAGGCCGGCCAGGCGCAGCGCGGTCAGCCGTTCGCCCAGCACGGTCCGGGCCAGCACGATCGTCACCGCCGGGTAGAGCGAGGTCAGCACCGCGGTGACGGCCAGGAAGCCCTGGTGGGAGGCGTAGAAGAACAAGATGGTGCCGGCCGCGCCCGCCACCCCGGCGGTCACCGCCAGCAGCCGCGCCCGGCCGCCGCACAGCACGAAGCTGTGTACGGCGATTGCCGCGACCAGCGCGGCCGCCACCTCGCCCGCCGCCGCCGCGGCCACCGGCCACATCCCGCTGCCCGAACCCGCCCGGTCGAGCCCGATGAACAGCAGCGCGAAGAACGCCCCCGCGACCAGCCCGTAGACCACCCCCGCGGCCTGCCGGCCCGTGGGGGTCCCCTCCGCCGCTTCCCCGCCACCCGCGCTCGCCGAGACGCCCACGATGGCCGGCAGCGCCAGCACGATCCCGGTCAGCGCCAGGGTCGTCGGCCGCTCGCCGTACAGCAGCCCGGCCAGCACCGAGAACCCGGCCGAGGCGACCGCGCTCAGCGGCGCCGTCACGCTGAACGCCGCGTTCCTGAACCCCAGGTACAGCGCGAACGCGCCCAGCGTGCCGCCGAGCCCGGCTACGAAGCCCCAGGCCAGCGCGGCCGCGTTCGGCCCGGGGGAGGCGGCGAACGGCAGCGCGGCCGCCACGATCACCCCGCCGATCACCGACGCCAGCAGCGTGATCTGGATGACGGGCGCGCTGCGGGAGGCGAGGCCGGCCGCGAAGTCCGAACCCCCGTAACCGATCGCAGCCGTCAGCGCGAGGACGACGGCTAGCATCTAGGGTGGGCTTGGGGAGAAAGCAGGTGGGCCTGGGGGAGAAGGTAGGGCCGCCTCACGAGACCTGCTTGGCCGCCGGGCTGCCGGCCGGGTGGAAGACCCCGAGCACCTGCAGCGGCTCCGCGCCGGTGTTCTCCAGGCAGTGCGGCTGCAGCGGCGGCAGGTAGATCGACGTGCCCGGGCCGATCGGGGTATCGGTGCCGTCCAGGTGCACCACGCCCCGGCCGGCCAGCACGTGCACCACCTCGTCGTAGGTGTGATGGTGGGCCGGCGCCCGGCCCGGCGGGATCATGCCGGCGAACTGCGTGATCGTGAGGCCCTCGCTGAGCAGCACCCGGAACTCCCGGTCCCCGGTGCGCTCCGGCTCGCACTCCTCCAACCGCACCACCGGATATGTCGGCCCGGTCCCGGGCGACCCCGCGCGGACGGTCACCGCCAGGATCTCCAGCCCGTCGCTCTCGCACGCATAGCCGCCGCCGGGTTCCAGCCAGACCGCAGTTCCCGGCGCGAGGGCGGCAGACCCGGCCCGTTCGGTACCCAGGGAACCGGTACCGGTGATCACGTACCAGGCTTCCCCCTGCCCGCCGGCGGTCCCGGCCAGCCGCGCCCCGGCGGCGAGCCCCAGCCGCCGCTGGTGCAGCCCGCGGCAGCCGTGGTCATCGTTCAGCATCTCCCGCACGGTCACCCCGGCGCTGGTCTCGGCCCCCGCCACCTGGTTCAGGCACCGAACGGTCGGCCTGTCCGCGCTCATGAGCCGGTGACGGCGTAGTCGGCGCGGCGCGCCCGGCGGGTGCGCGCCCAGTACTCGAAGGTGAAGCCCGGCCACAGCGTCCGGTTGACCCCGGCGGCGTCCAGGTACCAGCTGTCGCAGCCGCCCTTGCTCCACACCGCCCGGCGGAGCCGTCGCTGCAGCGCGTCGTTGTACCGCCGCTGCGCGGCCTCGCTCACCTCGATCGTGTCGGCCTTGTCCCGGGACAGGATGCGCAGGCAGCTCAGCACGTGCTGGATCTGGCTCTCGATCATGAACACCGCCGAGGTGTGCCCCTGCCCGGTGTTGGGGCCCAGGAGGAGGAAGAGGTTCGGGAAACCGGCCACCGTCACGCCCCGGTAGGCCTCCAGGTTCTCCGGCGCGAGCTTGCGGCCGTCCCGCCCGGCCACGTTAAGGCTGGTCACGGACTCGATCACCTTGAACCCGGTGGCGTAGACGATCACGTCCGCGGGATGGTCGGCGCCGTCCGCCGTGGTGACCCCGGTTTCGCTGATGCCCGTGATGTCGCCGGTGACCAAGGACACGTTCGGCCGCTGGAGGGCGGGATAGTAGTCCGAGGACAGCAGGATCCGCTTGCACCCGATCGTGTAGTCCGGGGTGAGCCTGGCCCGCAGCGCCGGGTCGGTGACCTGCCTGGCCAGGTGCTGGCGGCCCACCGCTTCCAGCGGCGCCATCAGCTTGGGGTTGACCGCGAAGCCCACCGCCCTGGCCTCCATGGCCAGGTAGATGGCGTCGCGCAGGGCCCGGGCGGCCAGCGGGGCTTTTCTGAAGGCGGCCCGCAGCCGACCCGGGATCTCCACGTCGGGACGCGGGTGGATCCACGGCGGCGTGCGCTGGAACACCGACAGGTGCGCGGCCTGCCTGGCTACCTCGGGCACGAACTGGATTGCCGACGCCCCGGTCCCGATCACCGCGACCCGCTTGCCGGTCAGCTCGCAGGAGCGGTCCCACCGGGCCGAATGGAACGCCGTGCCGCCGAACCCCCCGGCCCCCGGAATGTCCGGATACGACGGCAGGTGCAGCGCGCCCGCGGCCGACACGACCGCCCGCGCCCGGTAGCTGCGCAGCTCGCCGTCCTGGACCGTCTCCACGTTCCACCGCCGGGCGCGGTCGTCCCAGTCCATCCGCTCGACCGCTGCGCCGTACCTGATGTGCTCGTCGACCCGGTACTTCCGGGCGCAGTTCCGCAGGTAGTCCCAGATCTCCTGCTGCGGCGCGAACAGGCGGCTCCAGTCCGGGTTCAGCTCGAAGGAGTAGGAGTACAGCGGCGACGGCACGTCACACGCGCATCCCGGGTACCGGTTGTCCCGCCACGTCCCGCCGAGATCAGGCGCCTTGTCCAGGATCACGAAGTCGTGGTAACCCGCCTTCTTCAGCGCGATCCCCATCCCGATGCCGCCGAACCCGGCCCCCACGATCACGATCCCTGGCATGTCAGGACAATAACCCAGCCGCCGCCCCCTCTGCCAGCTCCCAGCCTGCCCCTAAGTCACACCACCACCAGTCATCTCTTTATTCGAATCACGCATTCAATTAGCGAATAAACTGGTGATCATGAACGATATACGCTATCATGTTCGAAGAACAATCATTCTTCCGAACGGATGGTGGTTCATGCCCGCGTCACCGGTTCCCGCGGCCCCCGGGTGGGACGACGATCCCGCCTGGATGGACCGCGACCCGGAACGGGAATGCTGGCTGGACCGGGCCCGCGAGCACGACGAGCCGCCCGAGCCGGAAGAGTTCGAGGACTATGCCCCGCTCACCGAGGAGGAGCTGGCCGAGATCGAAGATGCGGCCGCCGATGAGCTGCTCGCGGTGGAGGCGGCCACCTCGGGGCGGCGGGGACCGGGTCAGCCCGGCTCGGCGC
>DAIOWL010000090.1:0-9368 GCA_036758545.1 Streptosporangiaceae bacterium
TCGCAACCTTTTCCCTGGGCCGTTATGCGCAGGACCAGCGTCCGCGCGGCCGCGGTGTCCAGGCCGGCCAGCGAGGCGGGGTCATCGCGGTGCGCGGCCTGGAGCAGGTGGCCGGCCGCCCGGGCCGCCGACTCGCCCCGGGTCAGCAGGATCTGGCCGTACTGGCGGTGCAGCGCGTCGCGGGCCGGCTGGGGGATCATCTCGCCGACCGCGCAGCGCAGCAGCGGGTGGCGGAAGGCGAACGCGTGGCCGGCCGCGGTCACGATCGCGGCGTCCATCGCCTCCTCGATCGCGGGCAGCAGCGTGGCCGGGGTCTCGCCGAGCATCTCGGCCGCGTCCTCCAGCCGGAACGCCGGGTCGAGCACCGCCGCCGTCACCAGCAGGTGCCGGGCCCGCTGGCTCAGGCCGTCCAGCCACTGTTGCGCGAGGGTCTGCATCCGCCGCGGCAGCCGGGCCGACGTCAGCACAGCCTGCCGGGCGGTGACCCGCACGGCGTCATCGTCACGCAGGCCGTCGATCAGCCCGGCCACCAGCGAGGGGTTTCCCGCGGCGCTGCGGGCCAGATCGGCCAGGACCTGGTCCGGCGGTGCGCCGAACGCATCGGTGAGCATGCCCGTCACCGCGGCCTGTCCCAGCGGGGGCAGGGTGATCCGGGCGGCGCCGTCCTCCTCCAGCAGGCCGAACATGTGCCCGGCGGCGCGCTGGGGGAAGCTCGACCGGGCCAGCAGCCACGCCACCCGGTGCCGTTTCAGCTCCCGCGGCAGGGACCGCAGCACCGCCAGCGTGGCCGGGCTGGCCCAGTGCAGGTCATCCAGGCACACCAGGACCGGGCCCGCCTCGGCCCGCTGCTCCAGATGCGCGCGGACCTGGATGATCCACCACGCCGCGTCATCGGGCAGGTCCCCACCGGGATGTTCGGCGGTGAGCCCGGCGAACGGCCCGCGCAGCGCCGCGCGCAGCGCGAAGAACGGGACCTGCAGGCCCAGCTCGTCGGCTGCCCCGGCGGCCAGCGAGAAACCCAGCCCGGCGGCCGTGTCGGTCGCCTCCCGCAGCAGCAGCGACTTGCCGATGCCCGGATCCCCGTCCACCAGCAGCACTCCGCCGGTCCCCTGCTGGGCACGCCGCAGCAGGTCACCGACCATCTTCTGTTCCGCCTCACGTCCGCGCGCAATCTCGCGGCCCGCCGGTCGCTCCCGCGGCGTCAGCCCGCCACGCGCCCCCACGGAGGAGTCACTAATCACCACGGTCATGAGCGCACTCCCTACAGCAGGGTCCTGGCCAGGAAGCCGCAGATGAGGTCCGCGGCGGCGTCCAGGTGGCTTTCCAGCAGGAAGTGGCCGCCGTCGAGCAGGCAGATCTCGGCGCCGGGCGCGTCGTCGGCGAAGGCGAGCGCGCCTTCGGGGGCGAAGATCGGGTCGTTGCGCCCCCAGACCGCTAGCACCGGGACCTTGCTGTCGCGCAGCCAGGCGTGCAGCTTCGGGTACAGCGGCAGGTTGGTGGCGTAGTCATCGAACAAAGCCAGCTGGATTTCATCGTTGCCGGGCCGGGAGAGCTGGGCGAAGTCGTGCAGCCAGGTGTCCGGGCTGACCAGGGTCTCGTCCGGTACGCCGTGCAGGTACTGCCAGCGGGTCACGTCCAGGGTCAGCGCGCCGCGAATGGCGGCCTCGGTCCGCGGGGTCCGGTCCTGCCAGAGCTCGCGCAGCGGCTGCCAGAACTGGTCGGTGAACCCGGCGTCGTAGCCGTTGCCGTTCTGGGTGATGACCGCGGTGATGGCGTCCGGGGAGGCCAGGGCGAGCCGCCAGCCGATGGGGGCGCCGTAGTCCTGGACGTACATCGCGTACCGGGTGATGCCGAGCTGGTCCAGCAGGCCGGCGGTCAGATCGGCCAGGGCGTCGAAGGTGTAGGCGAACTGGCCGGCGGCCGGGGCGTCGGACAAGCCGAAGCCGAGGTGGTCCGGGGCGATGACGTGGTACCGGCCGGCCAGCCGGGGGATCAGGTCGCGGAACATGAACGAGCTGGACGGGAAGCCGTGCAGCAGCACCACGGCCGGAGCCCCGGCCAGGCCCGCCTCCCGGTAGAACAGCCGCTCACCCTGGACAGTGGCGTAGCGGTAATGGATGGCATGCATGTCTGACTGCCTTTCGCCTAGACGAGGTGTTCGCCGCCGTCGACCGGGATGGAGACCCCGGTCAGGAACCCGTTGGTCAGGGCCGCCAGCGCCGCGGCGGCTATGTCGTCGGCGGTGCCGATGCGCCGGGCCGGATTGGCCGCGGACCTGGCGCCGAACAGCGCGGCCTTTCGTTCGTCGCCCAGGGCGTCGTACGCGCCGGTGTCGATGGTTCCGGGTGCGATGGCATTCACCCTGATCGGGGCCAGTTCGACCGCCAGCCCGGCGGTGACGGCATCGACGGCGGCGTTGGTGGCGGCGACGGCGAGCATGCCCGGGGCCGGCTTCAGCGCGGTGGCCCCCGACATGAACAGGAACGACCCGCCCGCCCCGAGCTTCGCCGCGAAGTGCTTGGCCAGCAGCAGCGGCCCGGTCACTTTGGTGGCGAACGAGGCGTTCACCAGGCTCGCGGTCAGCTCGGCGAAGCCGCCCCGGGCCCGGGCCGACGCGGTGGATACGACGTGGTCGACCGTTGCGATCCGGTCCGATAGCGCGGCGATGGAGGCCTCGTCCGTGACGTCGGCACGCTCGATGCCGATATCCATGCCGCGATACGCGCTGGCCAGATCGTCCGGGTGACGCCCGGCGGCGATGACCCGTCCGCCGTTGTCACTTACCGCCATGGCGATGGCCCTGGCAATACCGCTGCCGCGGCCGATGATCAGCACAGTTTTGTCTTTCAAAGAGGTCATCTGCTTCTCTCCTCTGGCGGCGCTGATTGATCTGCGCCGGGTCACCACACCGTTTTCCTGGCGTCCGGCACATTTCTGCCAAGCCGCCTGAGTGGTGAATTCCTATTCGCGCTTTACGGTGGTGCTGGCTGCTGTTAAGCTCGTCGAAGTCCAGGCCGTGCGGCCGGCCTCAAGGGAAGCGACGGCTTTCCTGCAGTTACTCCTAATGCACAGGAACGAGCCTGACACATTACTTATGCCTGCGGCAAGAGGTTAAGGTTTCGAAGAATTCATGGCACTTATCGAAATTCCTAATATCTATAATTCTGGCATGGCGGCCAGCGCGTCCGGCCGCAGCCGGCTCGCCATTGTCGGCGAACCTATTGTCGCCGTGGATCTCATTAACACCGTCGCGACCCCCGGATCGGCTGTGACGAACGACCTCCTGTCGGGGGAGCGCGGCGCGGCGGCCTGGTGGTGGGTGGAGAGAGCGCGCGTGCCGGGCGGGGGCCTGCCGGACATCCAGGCCTTGCGCCGGCTGCGCTTGGCGCTGCGTGACGTGATCGAGGCGCTGGTAGATGACGGTCCCGTCCCGCAGGCGGCAGTGTCCGACCTCAACTTCTTCACGCATTCGGCGCCGGCCAGCACGCGATTGCGGCTGACCGGGACGGGCCTTCTCGCGGAGACGCGCTGGCACGGGGAGTACGGCGGGAATCCGCGGCTGGCGTTCATCGCCACCCAGGCCGCAGTGTTCCTGGCCGACCCGTCGAAGGTCAGCAAGCTGCGGCGATGCGCGAACCCGGCCTGTTCGATGATCTTCATTGCGGTGAACCCCCGGCGTTCATGGTGCGCGCCCGGCGTATGCGGCAACCGGGTACGTGTCGCGCGTCACCACCGTCGCGCCGACGGGACCTGAAGCGCGGACGAGGTCGGCTAGCGGTCCGGATTGGCCCAGCTGCGGCGGCCGAGACTCGGGCAGCGGCGACTCGGGCAGCCGTGACTTGGGCAGGCCGCGCCGCACCAGGTCGCCGGTGAACCGCCGGAGCAAGTCATCGTGCGGGGCGGCCACGGTGACGATCACGTCGCGCAGCACCGGCGGATCCAGCGACCTGATCGTCGCGCCGGGCAGCGGCGTCAGCGCGGAGTAGGGCACGATCGTCACGCCCATGCCGGCCGCCGCCAGCTGCGCGGCCGTACGCGGGAAGCCCGTGCGCAACGCCGGCCGCGGCAGCACGACACCCTGTTCCGCCGCGAACTGGTCGACCCAGACCGCGAACCCGTTGTCCGGGTGATAGTGAACCAGCGGCTCGGTGGCCAGCTCGGCCAGCGGCACGCAGGCCAGGCCCGCGAACCGGTGCTCCGGGGACGCGACCAGTACGATCTCCTCGCGGCCGAGCAACTCGGTGTGCTCGTCGGTCCGGGTCGGCCGGGGCCCGACGGCGATGTCCGCCCCGCCCGCCAGCAGGACGTCCTGCATCCGGTCCGCGCTGGTGTATTCCTTCAGGTCCAGCTCGACGTCGGGGAACCGGCGCCGCCAGTGGCGCAGCACCGGGACTAGTACCCACGTCGTCATCGTCTCCACGCAGGAGATGCGGATGCGGCCGCCCGCCCCGGCCGCCACCCTCTTGCCCGCGATCACGGCCCGGTCGGCCGCGGCCAGGGCGATCCGCGCCTCGGCCGCGGCGGCCAGCCCGGCCGCGGTCGGCCTGACGCCCCGCGGCAAGCGCTCGATGACCGGTGTTCCCAGCTCCCGCTCGATGGCCGCGATCTGGTGCGACAACGCCGACTGCGACATGTGCAGCACCGCCGCCGCCTGCGTCAGCGAGCCCTGATCCACGATGGTGACCAGGCACTCCAGCGCTCTCATCGACATCATCCGGGCGAACCTGTCCCGTTGTCTGAGTCTCGTTCCACGTATGAAGTCTCGTGCCCGGGCGGATGATCCCGCGTCGTACGATCCGGAGGATTCACGCGGCGGACTTCGAGCAGCTCGAGCCCGAGCGCCTCGATCTCGGCGAGCACGCCGTGCAGCGCGGCCTGGTCCGGCAACGCTCCGATCAGCACGGTGTCCGGCCCGCGCGGCTGAGCCCGCAGGGCGGGGAACGCGGAGCGCATCGTTTCGCCGAGGTGACCGCGCACACTGATCTCGTACCGCTGCGGCCCGCCGTATGCGCCGGTCACGTAGTCCTCCTAGTCTGGTGGTTCCTCGTCAACGAGCCTGAACGCCGTCAGGATGAACGGCCAACCCACGATCCGGATGATTCCGGCGACGGTCAGCCCCGCTGCGGGGACGGTGCGAGCAGGCCCAGGGCGCGGGCGGCCTCGACCGCGTCGGTCCGGCTGTGCACGCCGAGCTTGGCGTACAGGTTGCGCAGGTGAGTCTTGACCGTGGCCGGCGAGACGTACAGCTCCCCCGCGATCTCCGGCGCCGACAAGTGAGTCGGCAGGTAACGCAGCACCCGGAGCTCGCTCTTGCTCAGCGGGTCGAGCAGCGGACGCCGCCCGGCGCCCCGGGGCGCGGGCGTGCTTCCCGATAGGAGGCCGAGGATCTCGGCGATCAGGGCGGCATGCGCGGTGCCCTCCCGGGCCTGCCGCGCCAGCAGGCCCGGCGCCGGATGCAGCAGGAACCACGAGAGCGCGCCGTCGGCTTCGGCCAGGTCCAGCGCGCGCTCCACCGCCCGGCCGGCGGCGGAAGGATCACCCAGCACGTCCCGGGCGATCGCCTCCAGCAGGAACGCCTCGACCAGCCAGGACCGCCAGCCCACCCGGGCGGAACCGTCCAGGACCGGCGCCAGCGCCTCGGTCACGGCATGCGGGTTGTCCTGGGCGAGCCGCAGCACCGCGACGGCGATACGGATCTCACCTCGGTCACGAACGCGTTCGCCGAGGTCGGCCAGGACCTGCTCGGGGTCGTCCAGGCGCACCAGGGCGTGCACGAGCCAGGCCCGTATCGGCCAGGCGAGCGGGTGCGGCGCGGGCAGCTGCCCGGCCAGCCGTTCGGCGGCCCGGAACGCGGCCACGGCGTCGGTGGCCCGGCCGCACACCAGCTCGACCTGGCCGCGGACGTACTGGACCCCCATTGCCGACACGGGCGAGATTTCCGGCCTGACGGTACGCTCGGCGCGCTGCACCCAGGGCTCGGCCTCTACGGCCCGTCCCTGCCAGGCCAGCGCGGATCCGAGCGCCATGTAGGCGAGGCCCGCCGTCGTCTCGTCGGTCCAGCCGTGCCGCTCGGCCAGCTCGATCGCCTGCCTGCCGCGCTCCGCCGCTCGCGGAAATGACCGGGAGAGCTCGCCTACCGCCTGGTAGGCCAGGCCGATGAACTCAAGATAAGGCTGCCCGATCCGGCGCGCCAGCGCGACGGCCTGATCCATGTGCGGCTCGGCCAGATCGAGCCGCCCGCTCCAGATCTCGGTATCGCCGAGGCCGATCAGCGCTAGCGCGCGCAGTTCCTCACCCCGGCTGGCTCCCGCCGTAGGCGCCAGGTCGTACTGTGCCGCAGGCGCCAGGTCGTACTGTGCCGCCTCCCAGGCCTCGAAAAGGGCAGCGAGCCGCTGCGCCTGCTCGGCCTCGGCCGGCAGGTCGCCCCGGTACCAGGCCAGCAGCAGCCGGACCACCCCGAGCAGCAGTAGCGACTCGCCGCGTCGGCCAGCCGGGACCGACGCCCTCGCTTCGAGCCCGCGCTCCGCCAGCGCCAGGTATCGCTCCGCCGCTTCAAGCGATCCCTGGGCCAGCTCGTCGGCCGCGGCCACCGCTGCCAGCTCGGCATCGGCGGCGCGGGCCCCGCCGGGGAACCCCGCCAGGAGCTCATGGATGGTGGCCGCCTGCCCATCGAGCCACAGGCCCGCCCAGTGATCAGCCAGCAGCCGGGTGGCCCGTCCCCAGTCCCGCGCCGCCTGAGCCTGCCGGACCGCCTCCGCACCGAACCCGTGCCCGGCCAGCCAGGTCGCGGCGGTACGGTGCAGCGCGGCTACATCATCCGGAACGCTGCACCGCAGCTCCAGCTGCAGCAGGTCGGCGAACAGGTGGTGATAGCGGAACCAGGACCGCGCCGCGTCCACCGCCACCACGAACGCGTTCGCCTCCTCCAGATCCTGCAGCACCCGCTCCCCGCCCGAACCACCGGTCAGCAGATCAGCCAGCTCTCTGTTGACCTGCTCCAGCACGCTCGTCCGGAGCAGGAGCCGCCGCACCTCCTCCGGCTGCCGCTCGAGCACCTCGGCCAGCAGGTACTCCGCTACCGTCCGCTCGCTCCCGGAGAACTCTTCGGCGAACCGCTCCGGATCCGGGTGCCCGGCCAGCGACAGCGCCGCCAGCCGCAGCCCTGCCGCCCACCCCTCAGTCCGGTCATATAGCACCGCCAGCGCCGGGTCAGGCAGCTGAACCCCGGCCGCCTGGAAAAACGCCCGCGCCTCGGCGACGGTGAAGCGCAGGTCGCCCGCTCGGATCTCGGCCAGCTCCCCTTCCAGCCGCAGCCGGTGCAGCCCTAGCCGCAGGTCGTGCCGGGTCGCCAGCACGAACCGCAGCTCCGCCGGGGCGCGAATCACCAGCAGCTCCAGCTGCCCCCGCGCCTGGTCCGCGTCCAGCTCATGCAGGTCGTCGATCACCAGCCACAGCCGCTCTTGCAGCGGCGCGAGGTCGGCCAGCAGCCGCTCCACGATCGCCCAGCCGTCCAGATCCGGCGCCGCCGTCAGCTCCCGCACCAACGTGGCCCCCGGGGCCGTTTGACGCAGCGCGTCCAGCACCGCCAGCCAGAACCGCTGCGGATCACGCTCATCCCGGCTGACCGGCACCCACGCCGCCCGTTCGGCCAAGTGAGCCTCGCTGACCCAGGATCGCAGCAGGACCGTCTTGCCGCTCCCCGGCGGCGCAGTGACCACCGTCACCCGCGCCGGGCCGTCCAGCCGCTCCCACAGCGCCGGACGGGAGACAACCCCTCCCGCACCGGGACGAGCGGCCTCGCGGGCCACGGACTCCGGGCTCTCAGCGGGCCGCATAGCCCATAATCGCACGAACGTCAGCCCCGCTGCGGGGACGGTGCGAGCAGGCCCAGGGCGCGGGCGGCCTCGACCGCGTCGGTCCGGCTGTGCACGCCGAGCTTGGCGTACAGGTTGCGCAGGTGAGTCTTGACCGTGGCCGGCGAGACGTACAGCTCCCCCGCGATCTCCGGCGCCGACAAGTGAGTCGGCAGGTAACGCAGCACCCGGAGCTCGCTCTTGCTCAGCGGGTCGAGCAGCGGACGCCGCCCGGCGCCCCGGGGCGCGGGCGTGCTTCCCGATAGGAGGCCGAGGATCTCGGCGATCAGGGCGGCATGCGCGGTGCCCTCCCGGGCCTGCCGCGCCAGCAGGCCCGGCGCCGGATGCAGCAGGAACGGTGTCAGCATGCCGTCGGGCTCGGCCTGATCCAGCGCGCGCTCCAGGGCACGCGCGGCTGCGGCCAGGTCACCGAGCGTGTCGTGCGCGATCGCCTCCACGAGGAAAGCCTCGATCAACCAGCCCTGCCGGGCTACCGAAGCGGAGCCGTCCAGGGCGGGCGCGAGCGCGGCGATCGCCGCGTGCGGATCGTCCTCGGCGAGCCGCAGCACCGCGGCGGCGACGCGCATGTCTCCGCGGTCGCGGTCGTGCTCATCGAGGCCGGCCAGGATGTGCCCGGCCCGTTCGGTCTCGCCGAGGCGCACCAGGGCGAGCAGCAGCAATGCCTGCATCGACGGGACAAGCAGGTGCGGCGCGCTCAGGCGCCCGGCCAGGCGTTCGGCGGCCCGGAACGCGGCCAGCGCGTCGGCGTCCCGGCCGTGGGCCAGGTCCAGCATCATGTGGTTGTAGCAGAGCATCATCGCCGCTGCGGGCTCGGCTTCGGATTTGATGGTGCTCTCGGCGCGCTGCACCCAGGCCGCTGCCTCGTCAAGCCGCCCTTGCCAGGCCAGTACGGTTGCGAGCGTCGCGTAGGCGTGACCGGCGGCTACCTCGTCGGTCCAGCCATGCCGCCGGGCCAGCTCGATGGCCTGCCTGCCGCGCTCCGCGGCCTGCGCAAACGACCGGGGTACCTGGCTCACCGCCTGATAGGCCAGGCCGCTGAACTCGAGGAACGGCCGCTTGATCTGGCGCGCCAGCGAGACACCCTGTTCCAGGTGCCCCCGTGCCTCCTCGAACCGGTCCGCCCATACCTCGGTGATGCCCAGGCTGACCAACGCCAGCGCACGCAGTTCCTCGCCCAGGCCGGCCGTCGCCTCCAGCCGCTGCGCTTCCAGCCGCCGCGCCTGCTCGGCCGCGGCCGGCAGGTCGCCGCCCTGCCGGGCCAGCAGCAGCCGGACCACCCCGAGCAGCAGCTGCGCCTGCCCGCGCCGGCCGGACGGGACCTCCCCTTGGAGCCCGCGCTCGGCCAGCGCCAGGTACCGCTCCGCCGCTGCCAGCGATCCCTGCGCCAGCTCGTCCGCCGCCGACACCGCCGCCAGCTCGGCATCCGCCGTGCGGGCCCCGGCGGGGAACCCGGCCGCGAGCTCATGGATGGTGGCCGCCTGCCCGTCCAGGTAC
>DAIOWL010000090.1:9387-12847 GCA_036758545.1 Streptosporangiaceae bacterium
AGCGCGGCCACCTCATCCGGCTCGGTGCGCCGCAACTGCAGCTGCAGCAGGCCGGCGAACAGCCGGTGATAGCGGAACCAGGACCGCGCCGCGTCCACCGCCACGACAAACGCGCCAGCCCGCTCCAGGGCGTGCAGCACCTGCTCCCCGCCGCTGCCCCCGGTCAGCAGGTCGGCCAGCTCCCCGTTGACCCGGTCCAGCACGCTGGTCCGCAGCAGCAGCCGCCGCACATCCTCCGGCTGCCGGTCCAGCACCTCGGCCAGCAGGTACTCCGCCACCGTCCGCTCGCTCCCGGAAAACTGCGCCGCGAACCCCTCCGGATCGGGATGCCCGGCCAGCGACAACGCCGCCAGCCGCAACCCCGCGGCCCAGCCTTCGGTCCTGGCGGTCAGGCGCGCCAGCGCCGGGTCGGTCAGCTGTACCCCCGCGTCCGTCAGCAGTTCCCTCGCCTCGTCCGGGCTGAACCGCAGGTCGCCCGCGCGGATCTCGGTCAGCTCGCCCTCCAGCCGCAGCCGGTGCAGTCCCAGCCGGAGATCGTGCCGGGTCGCCAGCACGAACCGCAGCTCCGGCGGGGCGCGCATGAGCAGCAGTTCCAGCTGCCGCCGCGCCTGGTCCGCGTCTAGCGCCTGCACATCGTCGATCACCAGCCAGAGCCGGTCCTCTAGCCGCGCGAGGTCCGTCAGCAGCCGCTCCACGATCGCCCAGCCGTCCAGATCCGGCGCCGGAGTCAGCTCCCGTATCAGCCCCGACCCTGGGGCCGTCTGACGCAGCGCGTCCAGCACCGCCAGCCAGAACCGCTGCGGATCACGCTCATCCCGGCTGACCGGCACCCACGCCGCTCGTTCGGCCAGGCCCGCCGCATCGATCCAGGACCGCAGCAGCACGGTCTTGCCGCTGCCAGGCGGCGCGGAGACTACCGTTGCCCGCGCGGACTGGTCCAGCCGCTCCCACAGCGCCGGACGGGATACCACTGCCGCCCGGGCGGCGTCGCGGCGGAACGTCGTACGCGCCGCGACCATGTTCCCGGCGTCGACGGCGGGCTCGAAGATCGTTGGCATGTCCCTTCGCAAGGCAGGCAGGGTGCGACTCTAGCGCTGCGATCCTCACCATGGCGGACGTGCAGATCATGTGATCGACAACTGTCATTCTGTCAGACTGGGCCGGCGCCCGGCAGGCCCGGAGCGCGGGCGGAGCGGGACCGGCAGGTATGGCCGATCTGACGATGTGCCGCCGGGGCCCCGGCGGCAGGCTGGCTGGCGACTCCTGCCCACCGGCGACCGGGAGGTTCCTTGTGCCCGAACGACCGATCATCGTCTTTGACGTCAACGAGACCCTGCTCGACCTGGAGGCGATCCGTCCGGTCTTTGACCGGATCTTCAACGATCCCGCCGCCATGCGGCTATGGTTCGCCGGGCTGATCACGTATTCCGAGGCGCTCACGCTGGCCGGTGTCTACGTCCCGTTCACCGACATCGGCGGCGCCGTGCTCCGGATGCTCGCCGCGACACGCGGTATCACAATCAGCGACTCCGACAGCGCCGAGCTCACCGACCGGTTCGCCACGATGCCGCCCCATCCGGAGGTCCCGCGGCCCTGCGCCGTCTGCGTGACCACGGCTTCCGGCTGTTCACGCTGACCGACAACACGCTGGAGATCTCCGGCCGGCAGCTGGAGCAAGCCGGCGTGATCGACGTGTTCGAGCGCCGGTTCAGCGTCGACGAAACCGTGCGGCGCCATAAGCCGGCGCCGGAGGCCTATCACTCGGTAGCCGCCGCACTCGCGGTCGATCCCGGCGGCATATGCCTGATCGCGAGCCACGTCTGGGACACAATCGGTGCTGGCGCGGCCGGCTGGCAGACCGCGCTCATCTTGCGCGAGGGCAACGCCCCGCTCGACGTCGGCCCGCAGCCGGACTACATCGGGAAGGACCTCGACGCGATCGCCGATCAGCTGATCGAACGGTACGCCGTGGCGTCGAAGGCCAGCTGACCAGGCCTCGTGGTTGTCCTTAGCCGTCCGTGGAGCCCGGCGCCGGATAGCCGGCGCGGGACGCCGGCCTAATGCCGCTGGATTTCCTGGACGGTGAATCCCAGGTTTCCGAGCACCTTGACCGCACCGCTCTTCCCGCCCTCGAAATCGCCGGAGGCCAGGCGCTGGCCGGTGGCGAACTCATAGGCCGTGCCCAGAATCGCCTTGGGCGGGTAGCGGCGTTCCTCCCAGACGAGCTCATAGGTCGTGGTCCGGGCGAAGCCGTGCTCAGCGAAGAACGCCTCTGGCCCGAGCCGGTCGTACTCCTGTATCGCGCGCAACACCTCGGCGTGGGTTACGTGGTCCCAGGTCACCATGTGGGTTCCTTTCCACCAGGATCAGGTGCCAGCGTGACCGTCCTGGCCCGTCGGCACATCGTCAGATCTGCTATCCGCCGTGGGATCCGGCTCCGCCTGGGGGACGCGCCCGGGCGGTGACAGAATGCGGAAGGTGGACACTACACAATCCGAGAAAGTCAGGACGGGCCGCGGCTTCTTCGCGGCCCTGGATCAGAGCGGCGGCAGCACGCCCAAGGCGCTCGCTGAGTACGGCATCGAGCGGGACCGCTACAGCTCAGATGCCGAGATGTTCGACCTGGTGCACGCCATGCGAACGCGCGTGCTGACCAGCCCGGCGTTCGACGGCTCGCGCATTCTGGCGGCGATCTTGTTCGAGCAGACCATGGATCGGGAGGTCAACGGCGTCCCCACCGCGCGGTACCTGTGGGACGAGAAGAGCGTGGTGCCGTTCCTGAAGGTCGACAAGGGACTCGCCGCCGAGCAGGACGGCGTGCAGCTCATGAAGCCCATCGATACGCTCGACGACCTGCTCGAACGTGCGCAGCGGCACCAGATCTTCGGCACCAAGATGCGGTCCGTGATCAACGACGCCGCTGAGGCCGGGATCACGGCGATCGTGGACCAGCAGTTCGACTACGCCGGCCGGATCATGGCCGCCGGGCTGGTGCCGATCATCGAGCCCGAGGTCAGCATCTCCAGCCCGCACAAGGACCAGGCCGAGATGCTGCTGCACGACGCCATCGCCAAGCACGTCCAGGCGCTGCCCGAGGGCGCGACGGTCATGCTGAAGGTCACCATCCCGACCCAGGTCGGCCTGTACGGCGACCTGGCGTCCGACCCGCGCGTGCTGCGGGTCGTCGCGCTGTCCGGCGGCTACAGCCGGGACGAGGCCTGCTACCTGCTCGCCCGCGATCCCACCCTCATCGCCAGCTTCTCGCGCGCGCTGCTGGAGGGGCTGACGGAGGGCCAGACCGACGAGCAGTTCAACGCCCAGCTCGACGCGTCCATCGAGCAGATCTACCGGGCGTCGGTGGACAAGGAGCCGGCCAGCCCCTGAGCCTCAGGAAATCCACCAGACGGGAGGCGCACGAATGGGCGATATCGAGGACGTCGGCGACGCGGTCGCCGACGAG
>DAIOWL010000091.1:0-1407 GCA_036758545.1 Streptosporangiaceae bacterium
CTCGCCCGGGAGTCCGCGGGCGAAGGTCAGCTCGGCCAGCGCGATCGCCAGCCCGTACGCCTCGGGCCGTCGCCCGGCGCGGGCCGCCGCCCAACGCAACGCGGCGCGCAACTCGTCGGCCAGCTGATCGAACGCCGACCGCCAGGCGTGCCCGGCCCCGGCCGGCGTCCCGAGAGCATGGGCGGCCTCCAGGCACCAGCCGAGATGACGGGCCGAAGCCTGGTCCGGCTCGCCCGCCCGGTCCAGCTGGGCGGCACCGTACTGGCAGACGGTCTCCAGCGTGCGATAGCGGGTTCCGTCCGGATCCGCGACGGCGACCAGCAGGCTCTGATCCGCGAGGCGGGCCAGCGCGGCCCCGATCGAGCCGTCGGCCGCCGGCGGCCAGCCGGCCAGCATGGCCTGCGCCGCGGTCGCGGTGAACGGGGTCGCGAACACCGAGACCCGGCGCAGCACCGCCCGGTCGGCCTCGTCGAGCAGGGCGTAGCTCCAGTCGAGCGCGGCCCGGAGCGAACGGTGCCTGTCGTCCGCCCGCGGACCGCCGGCCAGCAGGTTCATCCGGTCGGCCAGCCCGGCTTCGATCCCGTCCAGGCCGAGCGACGGGACGCGGGCGGCGGTCAGCTCGATCGCCAGCGCCACGCCGTCAAGACCCCGGCAGATGGCCGCGACCCGGGCGGCATCCGCGTCCGTCAGCACGCTCCCAGCCGCGGCGGCGCGGGTCAGGAACAGCTCCACCGCGTCACCCGGGGCGCCGTCGCCGGCCGCGATGCACAGGCCCGGGACCGGGAACACCCACTCGAACGGCACCAGCAGCCTGGCGCGGCTGGTGACCAGCACCGACAGCCGCGGGCTGCCCGCGAGCAGCCGCTCGAGCAGCACCGCCATCCCGTCCAGCAGGTGCTCGCAGTTGTCTAGGACCAGCAGCGCCTCCCGCGGCGCAAGCCAGCCGAGCACGGTGTCCTCGGCCGAACGGGCCTGGCGCTCGCCGAGCCCGAGCGCGGCCGCGATGGTCGGCGCGACCATGGCCGGATCGGTGACCGGCACGAGATCCACGTACCAGGCGCCGTCGGCGTACCGCCCGGCCACCTCGGTGACCACGCTCAGCGCCAGCCGGGTCTTGCCGACCCCGCCCGGGCCGACCGCGGTCACCAGGCGCTGCGTCTGGAGCGCCGCGGCCAGCGCCGCCCGTTCGGCGGCCCGGCCGACGAACGAGGTCAGCGGAGAGGGCAGCGGCAGGGCCACGGAGGGCGGGGCGGACTCGGCCGGCCCCAGCGTCGACGCCGCGGCCGCCAGCGCCCGGCGGTCGTTCACCTGGAGCTTGCGCAGCAGCGAGGACACGTGGCTCTCGACGGTGCGGACCGAGATGAACAGCCGGGCGGCGATCTCCGCGTTGGTCAGGTGCTCCCCGAG
>DAIOWL010000091.1:1507-7233 GCA_036758545.1 Streptosporangiaceae bacterium
AGCGCCAGTTCGGCGTACAGGGCGGTGCCGTCGGCCAGCACGGAGTCGTCGAACATCGCGATGGCCGAGTGGTTGGTGGGGGCGGTCTCCGGGTCGCGGTCCGGCGGGCAGGCGCCGAGGAAGATGAACGCGCCGGGCACCTCCTCGAGCACGAAGGAGAAGTCCTCCGCGCCGGTGATCGGGAACCTGGCCGTCTCGCCCCGGTCCGGGCCGAACACCTCGGTGATCACCTGCCCGGCGAACGCCGCCTCGGTCGCGTCGTTGACGGTGACCGGGTACTCGCCCGCGTACTCGGCCTCGGCGGTCAGCCCGTGCGCGTCGGCGATGTCCGTGACCAGCCGGGGCACCAGGTCCGCCAGCGCGGTCCGCGACTCGGCGCTGTAGGAGCGCGCGGTGGCCAGGAACCTGGCCTGGTCCGGGATCACGTTGTCGGTGGTGCCGGCGTGGAAGCTGCCGACCGTGATCACGACCGGGTCGAACACGTCGAACTTCCTGGTCACCATCGTCTGCAGGGCGATCACCATCTCGCACGCGGCCGGGATGGGGTCGGCCGCCCGGTGCGGCTGGGAGGCGTGCCCGCCGCGCCCGTGCACGGTGACCGTGATCTGGTCGGCGGCGGCCAGCATCGGGCCCGGCCGGGTGGAGAACAGCCCGCAGGGCAGCTTGTTCCCGCTCACGTGCAGGGCGTAGGCCCCGACCGGGCGCTCGCCCGCCGCATCGAGCACGCCCTCGTTGATCATGTACCGGGCGCCGGCAAAGCCCTCCTCGCCCGGCTGGAACATGAAGATCACCGTGCCGGGCACCTCGTCCTGCCGGGCGCAGAGCAGCTTGGCCGCGCCGGCCAGCATGGCGGTGTGCAGGTCGTGGCCGCAGGCGTGCATCGCTCCCGGTATGGCCGACGCGTACGGCAGCCCGGTCTCCTCGGTGACGGGCAGCGCGTCCATGTCGCCGCGCAGCAGCACCACCGGGCCGGGCCGGCCGCCGCGCAGCACCGCGGTCACCGAGCTGACCGCCGTCCCCGTGCTGACCTTGAGCGGCAGCCCGGCCAGCGCGTCGAGCACCTTGCGCTGCGTCTTCGGCAGGTCCAGGCCGATCTCGGGCTCCTGGTGGATCGCATGCCGCAGCTCGGCGATCTCGCCCGCCAGCTTCGCCGCCTCGTCGCGAACCAGCACGAAGTTCCTCCTCAGCTCAGGGCCCTGGGCCACCCTATCGCGCACCAACCAGGCCACCACTAGCCCGGCGGCCCCGCCCGCAGCAACCCACTGGCCCCCCGCGTCACACCCGCACCCGCGCGCCGTCGACCCGATGGGGTGAAGGGGCCCTTGCCCCCATCTATCGAGGGCAAGGGCCCATTCACCTCGAACGCTTACGCCGCTATCGGGGGCGGGGACCTCTTCACCCCGCACGCCGCCCCCGCCTATCGGGGGTTGTGGCACCTAACCCCCGATAGGCGGGGGTGGGGGCACCCAACCCCCGAACGCGCCGCCGGCCGCGCCGCGGTCAGCCCTCAGGCAGCACCCCTATCACATCTGTTGCTAGCCGCTCAGCTGCCGGGCGCTGTCGGACGGGACGGCGTCCAGGAACTCCGGCGCGGTCCAGCCGTGCCGGGCGAAGGCCGCGGTCACCGCGTCCCTGACCGGACCGCTCGCCGCCGCGGGCACCAGCGCAAGCACCGAGCCGCCGAACCCCCCGCCGATCATCCGCGCCCCGTAGGCTCCCGCTGCCACGGCCGCCTCCACCGCCGCGTCGGCCTCCGGCCAGGACACCTCGAAGTCGTCGCGCAGCGAGGCGTGCGCCTGCGTCAGCAGCCGCCCGATCTCGCGGTACGTATCCGCGGACGGCCCAGGAGACGACCCCGGGGACGCGCGCAGCAGCGCGACGACCTCCAGCACGCGCTGATTGTCCGTGAAAACGTGGCGGACGCGCCGCCGCAGCACAGGATCGGTCAGGGAGCCGGTATCAGCCAGGTCCGTTAGGTCCCGTAGTGAACGGATCCCGAGACGGCGGGCGGCCTCCTCGCACTCGGCCCGCCGCCGGCCGTACTCTCCGTCGGCCAGCTCGTGCCGCGCCCGGGTGTTGATGAGCAGCAGCCCCGCGCCCCCCGTGGCCGGGTCGAACGGCACCTGGGAGGTCTCCAGCGTCCGGCAGTCGAGCAGCAGCGCGTGCCCGGCCCGGCAGAGCAGGGACGCGGACTGGTCCATGATGCCGGTCGGCACCCCGGCGAACTCGTTCTCCGCCCGGCGGGCGATCGTGACCAGCTCGGCGCGGGGCACGTCCAGGCCGGCCAGCGAGGTCAGCGCCAGCGCGGTCGCGCACTCGAGCGCGGCCGAGGAGGACAGCCCGGCGCCGGCCGGCACGTCGGAGTCGATGGCGATACAGGCGCCGGGCACCCGGTGACCGGCCGCCTCCAGCGCCCAGGCCACGCCGGCCGGGTAGGCGGCCCAGCCGGTCACCCGGCCGGGGGCCAGGCCGTCCAGGTCGACCTCCACGGTGTCCCCCGGCTCCTGCCGGGAGCACACGGTGAGCCGGCGGCCAGCCCGGCGGGACGCCGCCGCGGTGACCCCCTGGCCGAGCGCGAACGGCAGCACGAACCCCTCGTTGTAGTCGGTGTGCTCGCCCATCAGGTTGGCCCGCCCCGGGGCCAGCCACACGCCGTCCGGCTCCCCGCCGAAGCGCTCCCGGAACAGCGAAACCGCCTTCACTGTGTCTCTCCGCTCGCCTCCGGGCGCCCTTTGAGGCGGCTCCTTCCCTCGTCGCTCCTGCGTCGCTCCTCAGTCCAGTCGCCGCCGGCGCCCTTTGGCTCGCTCACCGGGGCGATCGCGCCTGGGTGAACCGCCAGGCGTCGGCGGCCATGGCCCTCAGGTCGCGCGACGCCCGCCAGCCCAGCTCGGACTGGATCTTCGCGGACGAGGCGACCAGCACGGCCGGGTCGCCGGCCCGCCGCGGGCCCACCTCGGCGGCGATGTCGATGCCGGTGACCTCGCGGCACACCTCGATCACCTCGCGGACCGAGAAGCCGGCCCCGTTGCCCAGGTTGTAGATGCGGTGCTCCCCGGGGCGGGCGGCCCCCAGCGCGCGCAGGTGCGCGTCGGCCAGGTCGGCGACGTGGATGTAGTCCCGGACGCAGGTCCCGTCGGGGGTCGGGTAGTCGTCGCCGAAGATCTGCACGGGCCGGCCATCGGTCGCGGCCAGCACGTTCGGGATGAGATGGGTCTCCGGGTGGTGCCGCTCGCCCAGCCACCTGTCTTCCGCGCTCTCGTAAGCGCCCGCCACGTTGAAGTAGCGCAGGCTGACCGCGCCGAACCCGTGCAGCCGGCAGTACTCGGTCAGCGTCGTGTCCACCGCGATCTTGGTCGCCCCGTAGGGGCTGGTCGGGCGCGCCGGGTCGGTCTCGAGAATGGGTGTCCGCTCGGGCTCGCCGTAGACCGCCGCGGTGGAGGAGAAGACGATCGTCCGGACACCGATCTCGCGCATCGCCTCGAGCAGCGAGATCGTCCCGCCCAGGTTGTTCGACCAGTACTTGGCCGGGTTCGCCACCGACTCGCCGACCAGCGACTTGGCCGCGAAATGGAGCACCGCCTCGATGCCGTCGGCGAGGACCTCGGCGGCGCAGTCGCGCAGCGTGCCCTTGACGAACGTGGCGCCGGGCGGCACAGCGTCGGCGAAGCCGGTGGACAGGTCGTCGAGCACCGTGACGTCGTGCCCGGCCGCGACCAGCTGCCCGGCCACGACGCTGCCGATGTAACCGGCCCCGCCGGTGACGAGCACTCTCATGAAATTAGGCCTCCCTGAGCCGTAGCGCCGCCTCTTCAGGGACGATGTCGTTGATCCACACGCCCATGCCCGATTCGGTCCCGGCGAGGTACTTGAGCTTGTTCGCGGCGCGCCGGACCGACAGTACCTGAAGGTGCGCCGCGAACCGGCCGCGCGCGTCCGCGTCCCGGACCGGGGCCTGGTGCCAGGCGGCGATGTACGGCGCGGGCTGGCCGAACAGCGCGTCGAACCGGCGCAGCACATCCAGGTAGAGCGGCCCGAACGAAGCCCTCGCCGCCTCATCGAGGGCAGGAAGATCAGGCACCCGAACGGTCGGGAATATCCGCACCTCGTACGGCCAGCGCGCCGCCTCGGGCACGAACACCACCCAGTGCTCGTTCCTGGTCACGACGCGCGTCCCGGCCGCCACTTCGGCCGCGACCATGTCGTCGAACAGGTTCGCGCCGTCGTGGCCGGCCGCGTACTCGCGGGCCTGCGTCACCATCTGGGCCAGCTTCGGCCCCACGAACGGGAACGCGTAGATCTGACCGTGCGGGTGGTGCAGCGTGACGCCGATCTCCTCGCCCCGGTTCTCGAAGCAGTACACCTGCCTGGTCTCGGGCAGCGCGCCGAGCGCCTGCGTCCGGTCCACCCACGCCTCCAGCACGGTCCTGACCCGGCGCGGGGACAGCGCGGCGAACGAGGAGTCGTGGTCGGGGGTGAAGCAGACCACCTCGCAGCGGCCGAGGGGTTCGGCCAGCGAGGGGAAGCGGTTCTCGAACACCACCACGTCGTAGTTGTCCGCCGGTATCTCGGTGGGCCGCCCCGGCGCCGACGGGTCGAGCGGGCACTGGTCGGCCGGCGGCAGGAAGGTCCGGTCCTGGCGCGCCGCCGCGATCACCACCCACTCCCCGGCCAGCCGGTCCCAGCGGATCCCCCATTCCGGCCGGCCGTACGGCGGCTGCGGGCCTGGCATCCGCGGCGGCAGCGGCCGGGTGTCCGCGATCTGGTCGCGGCCGAGCCCGGGCTCCTCGTCGAAGTAGACGATCTCCCGCCCGTCCGCCAGCCGAGTGCTGGATTTCCAGATGGTCCAGATTGATTGCGTGCCCACGGGACACACAGGTTATCCCGTCTAGACTGGCCAGACACATCGTGCGGCGGGCGCCCCGGAGGCGAGCGGCAGGGGATATGAGCAAGGTCGTCCTGGACATCATCGTCGTCCTCATCATCATCCTCATCGGGGGGTTCTTCGCCGGCTCGGAAATGGCCCTGGTCTCGCTGCGCGAAGGCCAGGTCAGGGCGCTGACCAAGCGCGGCAGGCGGGGCCAGCGGGCCGCCCGGCTGGCCCAGGACCCGAACCGGTTCTTCTCCGCCGTGCAGATCGGCGTGACCCTGGCCACCTTGTTCTCGGGCGCCTACGGGGCCGAGACCCTGGCCGGGGCCCTCAAGTCGTGGCTGGTCCGGGAGTATCACCTGTCGTCGGCCTGGGCGGGCACGGTCGCGTTCATCGTGGTGACCATCTGCATCACGTTCTTCAGCCTGGTCCTGGGCGAGCTCGCGCCCAAGCGGATCGCGCTGCAGCGCGCGCCCACGCTGGCGCTGCTGGCCGCGCCGCTGCTGGACCGGATCGCCGTGCTGGCCCGGCCGGTGGTCTGGCTGCTGACCAAGTGCACCAACCTGATCGTCGCGCTGCTCGGCGGCGATCCCCGGCTGGGCCGCCTGGCCATCACCGAGGAGGAGCTGCGTGACCTGGTGACCGGCGCGCAGACGCTCAGCCAGGACGAGCGGCACATCGTCGGCGAGGTCTTCGACGCCGGTAAGCGGCAGATCCGCGAGGTGCTCGTGCCCCGTACCGAGGTGGTCTTCCTGGACGCGGAGACGCAGGTCGCGGAGGCCGCAGCGATTGCCGCAGGCGTGCCGCACTCGCGGCTGCCGGTCTACCAGGACACCTACGACAACGTGATCGGCTTCGT
>DAIOWL010000091.1:7333-9064 GCA_036758545.1 Streptosporangiaceae bacterium
TGGCCGGCCTCGGCGGCACCGTGGCCCACACCGGCGCCCGGGAGTACGGCGCGACAGTGTTGCTCCGGGGGGACGATCCCCCCCAGACCCTCCCTGCTCCTGTGGGGAAATCTTTCCCCCCAGACCCCCTCGACCCCCCTCCGGGGGGCCTTCTGCTGGCCGGCACGCCGGCCAGCCAGCGCGTCTGGATGTCCCATGGTGATACCGCCACCGCCGCGCCGCCCGGCTTCGCGGTGACCGCGCAGACCGAAGCTACCCCGGTGGCCGCGGTGGAGAACGTGACGGACGGCATGTTCGGCGTCCAGTTCCACCCCGAGGTCCTGCACACCGAGCACGGCGCCCGCATCCTGGCCCGCTTCCTCGAGCTGGCCGGCTGCCGCCCGTCCTGGACCATGCTGAACATCGTCGAGGAGCAGGTCACCGCGATCCGCGAGCAGGTCGGCGACGGCCGGGCCATTTGCGGGCTGTCCGGCGGGGTGGACTCCGCGGTCGCCGCCGCGCTCGTGCAGCGGGCCATCGGCGACCGCCTCACCTGCGTGTTCGTGGATCACGGGCTGCTGCGCAAGGGCGAGGCCGAACAAGTCGAGCAGGACTTCGTGGCCGCCACCGGCGTCAAGCTCACGGTGGCGACCGAGGCCGAGGCGTTCCTGTCCGCCCTGGCCGGGGCGGTCGACCCGGAGCAGAAGCGGAAGATCATCGGCCGCGAGTTCATCCGCGCCTTCGAGCGCGCCGCCCGGGAGATCACCGCCGAGGCCGGCCAGCACGGCGAGGCCTGCGACTTCCTGGTCCAGGGGACGCTGTACCCGGACGTGGTGGAGTCCGGCGGCGGCACCGGCACCGCGAACATCAAGTCCCATCACAACGTCGGCGGGCTGCCGGATGACCTGAAGTTCCAGCTGGTCGAGCCGCTGCGCTGGCTGTTCAAGGACGAGGTGCGCCGGGTGGGGGAGGAACTCGGCCTGCCGCCCGCGATCGTCCGCCGCCAGCCGTTCCCCGGCCCCGGCCTGGCCATCAGGATCATCGGCGAGGTGACCGCCGACCGGCTCGCGGTGCTGCGCGAGGCCGACGCGATCGCCCGCGAGGAGATGTCCGCGGCCGGGCTGGACACGCTGATCTGGCAGTGCCCGGTGGTACTGCTGGCCGACGTGCGTTCGGTCGGGGTCCAGGGTGACGGTCGCAGCTACGGCCACCCGGTCGTGCTCCGCCCAGTGACCAGCGAGGACGCGATGACCGCGGACTGGGCCCGGCTGCCGGACGACGTGCTGGCCCGGATCTCCACCCGGATCACCAACGAGGTCCCCGAGATCAACCGCGTGGTGCTCGACGTCACGAGCAAGCCGCCGGCCACAATCGAGTGGGAATAGCAGGGCCGCCTTTTCCCTTCAATTCGACATAAATACCTAATTGGGCACATAATTTGTATCAGCAATTATCCATTACCATTAGTTGGATGCGGGCCCTTGCCCGGGCTGCCACGCCGACATCGCCTTGTTCATCTGGCAGTGGACCGCGGTCCGCGCCGCGTCCGCCAACGGCGGGCCTAGCCCATGCTCCTGACGGCCCACAGGTCGGGGAAGGTCGGCTGGCCGAGCGTGGTCCGCAGGTACGTGGCGCCGGCCGAGCCGCCGGTGCCGCGCCGGCCGCCGATCGTCCGCTCCACCATCTTGACGTGGTGATAGCGCCACTCCTGCATCCCCTCGTCCACGTCGACGAGGAGCTCGCACACCGCGG
>DAIOWL010000091.1:9164-12791 GCA_036758545.1 Streptosporangiaceae bacterium
TAGCGCCACTCCTGCATCCCCTCGTCCACGTCGACGAGGAGCTCGCACACCGCGGTCGCGTCGGTGTCGTCGTCGTAGACCTTCTTCAGCACCTGCTGCATCGCGTCAGAGGGTTCGCTGGGCGCGCTGACGTCGCGATCCAGGATTTCGGGCGGCACGTCGTAGCCCTGCCCGGCCAGGTAGCGGACGAAGGAGTCGAACAGCGACGGCCGCGACATCGCCGCGGTGATCCGTTCCCGTTCGGCGCTGCCCTGGTCGTACTGCGCGACCATCATCCGGTCCCGGCGGCCCAGCACGGCTTCCAGCTCGCGGAACTGCGCCGACTCGAACCCGCTCGAGGTGCCGAGCCAGTCGCGGAACCGGGTGAACTGGGTGGGCGTCATGGTCTCCAGCACGTCGAGCTGGGCGACCACGATCTTCAGGATGGCCAGTGTCCGGCGCAGCGTGCGCATGGCGTGCGTGGTGCTGCCGGCCTCGAGCTCGGCCTGCACCTTGCCGAACTCGTGCAGCAGCTGCTTGAACCACAGCTCGTAGATCTGGTGGATGACGATGAAGAGCATCTCGTCGTGCTCGCTCGACTTCGGCTGCTGCGCGGACAGCAACTGGTCCAGGCGCAGGTAGCCGGAGTAGGTGACGGGTTCAGCCATGGTTCTCGCAGTATTCGGTCTCGATGATGGCCCGGGTGGCGGCGACGGCGGCCCACACGTCGGTGTAGCGCGTGGTGAGCGGGGGCAGGCCGAACCTGAGCCGGTCCGGAGTGCGGTAGTCGGTGATGATGTTCGCAGCGGCGAGCAGCTCGACGAGCCGTTCGGCCTGCGGGTAGCGGTACGTGACGTGGCCGCCGCGGCGGCTGCCGTCCCGCGGGGTGGCCAGGGCGCAGCCGAGCGGCTCCAGCCAGGCATCCCCCAGCTCGATGAGATAGCTGGTCAGCTGCTGGCTCTTGACCCGCATCGCGTCCGGGCCGGCCTCGAGCAGCAGCTGGGCGCCCTCCTCGACCGCGGCGGTTCCCGGGATGGACGGTGTGCCCGTCATGAACTTGGCGACGCCGGCCGCCGGGTCGTACCTGGGTCCCATGGCGAACTGGTCGTGCTGGGAGAACCAGCCCCAGATCGGCTGCCGCAGCACCTCGCGCAGCCGGGCCGAGACGTAGAGGAACGCGGGCGCGCCGGGACCCGCGTTGAGGTACTTGTAGGTGCAGCCGACCGCCAGGTCCACGTCGCAGCGGTCGAGCTCGACGGGCACCGCGCCGACCGAGTGGCACAGATCCCAGAGCATCAGCGCCCCGGCCTGGTGCACGATCTCGGTGATGGCCGCCATGTCGGCCAGCGCGCCGCTGCGGTACGCCACGTGGGACAGGCTGACCAGCGCGGTGTCCTCGTCCACCGCGGCCCGCACCGCGCCGGGATCCAGGCCCTGGTCGATGTCGGTGCTCAGCATGCGCAGCTCGGCGCCGCGCTGGGCCGCGATTCCTTCCAGCACGTAGCGGTCGCTGGGAAAGTTGTCCTGGTCGGTGACGATCACGCGCCGCCCCGGCCTCGCGTCGAGCGCGGCGCAGGCCAGCTTGTACAGGTTCACCGTGGTGTTGTCGGCCACCAGCACCTGGCCGGGGGCGGCGCCGGTGAGCCGGCCGACCACGTCGCCCGCCCGGCCGGGCAGATCCACCCAGTGGTCCCAGGACCGGGCCAGCGCCGTCCCCCACTCCTGCCGGATCACGTCCTCGAGCCGCCGCAGCGTGGCCCGGGGGAGCGGGCCGAGCGAGTTACCGTTCAGGTAGACCAGGGTGGGGTCGTCCAGCATGAACCGGTCGCGGAACCCGGCCAGGGGATCATCCGCGTCCAGCTTTTCCGCGTACTCCCGCGCCAAGGACACCTGGGACATACCGCTCACGATATCCCCCCAGGCCAACGCCTTGCGGCGTCAGATGCGGCTGCCTTCCCTGCTGCCGTCGCGGCCGGCCTCCCTGCCGCCGTCCCTGCTGCCGTCCCTGCTGGCCTCCCGCGGCGCGGGGATCTGCGGCGTGTGCGGCCGCAGCAGGGCCTCGGCCAGGGTCAGGACGGTCTCCTCCAGCGAGCCGAGCTGGGTGGCCACGTCGCTCTGGGCGGCGTCGACGATCTTCGCCAGCGTCTCCTGGATCTCGATGTGCCCCGGCCGGGACCGCAGCTCGTCGGCGAGCGGCTCGAGCTGGTCCGCGAGCTGGCCGCCCAGCCTGGAGTCCAGGCTGCCGAACCTGTCGCCGAGCCCTTCGATCCTCGCGCCCACGCCCGATCCGGCCGTGCACCGCCTGGACCTGGCCGCCGAGCAGGTCGACCTGGCCGCCGACGCCCGCCACGTTGTCCGACAGGCCGTCGGCTCTGCCGTTCCGTCTGGCAGTTCGGTCCCGCTGGCACCGGGGACCGGTCAACTCTAGTAGCTCTTAGTAATCAATTGCGTACGGAGAGCGAAACAATCCGATTGGTGCCCGCTCGCTCGTTTGACGTGCCCGCCCGGGCGCACTACTGTTCCGGATTAGCACTCGATGAAGTAGAGTGCTAATGCGACGAGGCAGTCTGACACCCGCGACGGCAGGCCGCCACGCTCGCCCTCTCTAGTAACGACTCGCCATTAGCCTTTCCGGAGGGGGAGGTCAGATCGTGACGACCGCCACCAAGGTAGTTATCAAGCCGCTCGAAGACCGGATCGTGGTTCGCCCGCTCGAAGCCGAGCAGACCACGGCATCCGGCCTGGTGATCCCGGACACCGCCAAGGAGAAGCCCCAGGAGGGCGAAGTCCTTGCGGTTGGTCCGGGTCGCTTCGACGACGCGGGCACCAAGCGCGTGCCCGTCGACGTCAAGGTCGGCGACGTGGTGCTGTACAGCAAGTATGGCGGCACCGAGGTGAAGTACGCGGGCGAGGAGTACCTCGTGCTCTCCGCTCGCGACGTACTCGCCGTCATCGACAAGTAGTTCGTGTCCGCGCGCTCCGGCGGCTCAGGCCGCCGGAGCGCGTCGGCACGCTGACTGAGAACTCGATCCAACCGTAGGTTGAGGTAGTAAATGCCCAAGATCCTGGAGTTCGACGAGGACGCCCGGCGCTCGCTTGAGCGCGGCGTGGACAAGCTCGCCGACGCCGTCAAGGTGACGCTGGGCCCGCGTGGCCGCAACGTCGTCATTGACAAGAAATGGGGCGCCCCCACCATCACGAACGACGGCGTGACCGTCGCGAAGGAGGTGGAGCTGGAGAACCCGTACGAGAACCTCGGGGCCCAGCTCGCCAAGGAGGTCGCCACCAAGACCAACGACATCGCCGGGGACGGCACCACGACGGCAACCGTCCTGGCCCAGGCGATGGTGCACTTCGGCCTCCGGTCGGTCGCGGCCGGGGCCAACCCGATGGACCTCAAGCGGGGTGTCGACGCCGCCGCCGCGGCGGTGTCCGAGCGGCTGCTCGCGGTCGCGCGTGACGTGGAGGAGCAGACCGAGATCGCGCACGTCGCGACGATCTCCGCGCAGGACCCCAAGATCGGCGAGCTGATCGCCGAGGCGTTCGCCAAGGTCGGCAAGGACGGTGTGATCACCGTCGAGGAGTCGCCGACAATGGGCCTCGAGCTGGAGTTCACCGAAGGCCTCCAGTTCGACAAGGGCTACATCT
>DAIOWL010000092.1:0-3025 GCA_036758545.1 Streptosporangiaceae bacterium
CTGAGCTGCGGTGATGGCTTCAGCGTGCAGTTGAAGAACAGCGCGTTCAGGTCGTCATAACGCGGCTCCGCGCTCGTCGTCATGGTCCCCTCCGGTCCGGCGATGCAACTTGTCAGGACATAGTCCACGGGTGCCGGAAAACGTTACAAGACCCGGGCCCCGGGGCGGCGTAACGCGGACTCCTCAGGCGGGACTGAGGGGGGCTAACCCCGAACCCCGAACCCCGAACCCCGAGCGTGAGGAGTCTCCGTGAGAACAGCGATACGCGTGGCGGCGGCGGCGGCCGTGGCGGTAGCCGCCGTGGCGACTGCGGCCACCCCGGCATTCGCGAGCGCGTCGAGCGCGACCGGCCTGGGCGGTGCTGGCCGGGCCGGTCACGCCATCTTCCACGCGTGAACGCCTCCGCCCCTATCGCAGACCGAACTGCCCTTCCCATTCAGTCCGCGAAACCAGCCGGGCGTTACGTGCCCAGAGATGAAGCCCGCCGGGCCGTCCGCCGCCAGGTGGCGCATCCCCGCTCTTAACTTTTCGCCGGGATGGGGTAAGACCTCCTGCCGTCGCCGCGCTAATCGCATGTAAGCGAAGCCCGGCTGATCATCAGGAGACGAACCGTGGAGTCTGCACACGACATCGGCACCCGCGAGGTCCTCGCCTGCGATGAGTCCTTCTTCACCGGCTTGCTCGCTGCCGATCATGATCTGCTCGGCACGATACTGGCCGACGACTTCGTCATCATCGACGTGCTGAGCGGCCAGGTCGCACGCCGGGAAGAGCTGCTCGGCGCGATCAGTTCCGGGCAGCTGCGGTTCACCGAGGTGACGCGGTATGCCGAGGACCGTTCGGTCCGCCTGCGTGACTCGGCCGCGGTGGTGACCGGCCGGACCCAGATGGTCATGCGCTACCAGGGAGATGAGGTGACCGCGCAAAGCCGGTACACCCATGTCTATACGCGCGATAGCGGCCGATGGCGCCTGATGTCGGCGCAGGGAACACCCACAAGCGCTCCACGCATGAGCACCGGGCGGGCGCCGCTGTTCTGCGATACCGCCCTGGCTGGGCGCATCGAGCGGGTAGAGGCGCAGCTCATCGCCCAAAGCAGCGAGGCCGCCCGCCGCCGGGCAGGTGCGGCGGGT
This sequence comes from Streptosporangiaceae bacterium, assembly GCA_036758545.1. Lineage (GTDB taxonomy): Bacteria > Actinomycetota > Actinomycetes > Streptosporangiales > Streptosporangiaceae > Palsa-504. The sequence goes on from DAIOWL010000092.1 coordinate 1,134, forward strand.
TTCGTGATCCCGATTGCGGGCGGCGTGGCGAGCTTCGCCGGGGAGGGCTCGCCGTACAACAAGGTCGCAGGGCTCGGCTTCGGCGGCGTGCCGGATCCGGCCGCCCTCGATGAAATCGAGAAGGCCTTCGCCGGCTGCGGTTCCCCCGTCCAGGTCGAGCTCGCCCACCTGGCCGACCCCGCCATCGGCGCCGTACTGGCGGGGCGGGGTTACCGGCTTGAGTCGTTCGAGAACGTGCTCGGCCGTGCCCTCACGGGCGGATCCGGGCGGGTGATGCCACCCGGGGTCGAGGTCCGGCCGAGCGGTGAGGAGGAGTTCGAGACCTGGCTGGACGTCGTGGCCGAGGGCTCCGTCCACCCCGACACGCAAGGAGTGCCGTGGCACGAGGAATTCTCGCGCGAGGCGATCATCGGGGCTGAGCGCGATTCGGCAGCGGCCGGCGACGTGCGCTACGCGGCCCTGCGCGGCGGGGTCATCGTCGGCGGCGCCACGATGCGGATATCCGAGGGCGTCGCGCAGCTCACCGGCGCGGCGACCGTCCCGGCGCACCGCCGCCGTGGTGTGCAGACCGCGCTGCTGTCCGCCCGGCTCGCCGACGCCGCCACGGCTGGCTGCGACGTCGCCGTCATCATCACCCAGCCAGGATCGAAGTCCCAGCAGAACGCGCAGCGTCAGGGCTTCGACCTGCTCTACACCCGTGCCGTCCTGGTCAAGCAGCCTGAACCCGGGCACCCGTGACCCTGGTCGATGTCGAGAGCGGCACGCGATCAAGCCTAGCGGGGCGAGCACCGCCGAGCGGGCCATCGCCAGTTCCCTTGGCTACACCTCCGAGTACGCCTTCAACCGTGCCTTCACCCGCCACCGCCACATCCCGCCCGGCCGTTACCGCACCCGCAGCCGGGCCGGCAAAGATGGGCCATCCGCCCCATGACCTGGCGCCCGGTTCCGGCGACACTCATCGTCATGACCACGAAATCACTGCTGCTTACCGAGTTCGGCGGATCTGTCTCCGCCGACGTCGACGCCCCCGCCGACGATGTCTTCGCCCTCCTGACCGAGACCGGCAGGCTGCCCGAGTGGAACACGCGGATCCGCCGCGTGCTCGAGCCGGCCCCGGCCCCGCTCGAGCCCGGCGCCGAGTGGGTGGTGCAGATGCAGGTGGCGGGCGCCCGGTGGCCCAGCCGCTCCACCGCGGTGACCTGCGACCCCGGCCAGCGCCTGTTCGAGCACACCTCCCGCTCCGACGACGGCAACCCGGCCCGCGCGCTGTGGCGCTGGCAGGTGACGCCGCTCCCCGGTCAGCACAGCCGGATCGAGGTCAGCTGGCTCGTCTCGCCGCGGACCTTCTGGCGGCGCGCGCTGTTCGGCAAGCTCCGCCGCCGGCAGATGGGCGACGAGGTGCCAGCCTCCCTGCGCGCCCTCGGCGCCCTGCTGGCCCCGGCCTGACGTCATCACGACCGGGCTAAGGAACCACCCGGTCCAGCCACACCCGGTCCCTCAGCTCGATGCCGTCGATGCGAAGGCCCGGCGGGTAGCCGGTGGCGGGGGTGAAGGCGTCCCGCTCGACGGACCGCATCCGGAAGCCCTGCCGCTGGTAGAAGCGCAGGTTGCCGATGTCCGCGGCCGCGGTCGCGACCAGGATCGTCGTCACGGCCTCGGCCGCCGCGAGGTCGACCGCGGCCTGGATGAGCCGGCGCCCTATCCCATGCCCCTGCCGGGTCTCGCGTACCGCCATGTTCTTGATCTCAACCTGCCGCGGGTCACCGGTGCCGGTCAGCTGGAGGTGCCCGACGACCTCCCCGTCCGCCACCGCCACCAGGACCCGGCCGGCGTCGATGTAGGAGTCGAGCTCCGCGGCGGAATCCTCGGCCAGCTCGAACAGCGCGCGCAGG
>DAIOWL010000092.1:3125-12732 GCA_036758545.1 Streptosporangiaceae bacterium
GTCCTCGCTGATCTGGTTGCCCGGTCCGGCCGAGGCGAACCCGCACTGCGTCGACAGCGCGAGCTGCTCGAGCGGGAAGAAGCCGCTCGCCTCGCTGATCCGCGCGGCCAGCTGGTCGGGCGGCTCCATCCGGTCGAACTTGGTCGAGACCAGGCCGAGCACCACCGTCTTGTCGTCGGGGACGTCGCCGAGCGCGCTGAACGAGCCGGAGCGCTCGTCGTCGTACTCGAGCAGCAGGGTGTCGTAGTTGGCGGCCCGCTGGAAGAGCTGCTTGGAGATGGTCTCGTAGGTGCCGGAGCTGATGTAGTCGCTGTCGTAGTTGCCGCGGCACAGATGGAGGCCGAACGAGACGCCGGCCACCCCCGCCAGCTCGTTCAGCATGTCCGCGCCCTCGCTGAAAACCCGGTCGACGGAGATCCCGGCCTGCTCCCACGCGTCCCGCTGCGCCGGGTCGACCAGCTGGCCGAAGTCCGGCGCGTCGACCTGGATGTAGCGGCAGCCCATCCGGGCGAGCTCCTGGGCTTCCTCCTTCATCAGCCGCAGGCCGTCGGCGAACATCTCGAACGGGTCGGGGTAGGCGTCCCGTGACCGCTGCGGCGACCAGACCAGGAACAGCATCAGCGGGCTCGGCAGCGTCACCTTGACCGGGCGCCGGGCCCGGGCCCGGGCGTACGCAAACTCCTCGGTCGTCATCATCCGGCGCCGCCGCAGCTTGTCCGTGACCGACAGCGGGATGGTGAAGACGGACTTGAGCTGCCCGGCCTCGTCGTAGAACGGGACCGGGATGTGGCCGCTGTCACCGCTGTCGGGCGAGAGCCCCTCGACCTGCTCGGTGAGCTGGTCGATGAACGTGTGCCGCCGCAGCTCCCCGTCGGTGACGACGTCGAGGCCCACGCCCTCCTGCATGGCGATCGCCTGGTCAACGGCCCGGTCCTCGATCTCCTTGTAAGCGGCCGGCTCCAGCTGGCCGGCCTCGAACTGCTCGCGGGCGAGCTTCAGGTACGGCGGGCGCAGCAGCGACCCGATGGTGTCAGCGCGATACACGGTAGCCATGAGCGGACCTTCCTTCGCCATCTCACCGGCACAGCAGCGCCTGGAGCGCCTGCCGGAGATCATCTTCGGGTGCGCCGGCCGCGGTCACGGCCCGCCAGCCCACGAAACCGTCCGGTCGCACCAGCACGGCGCCAGACGGTGAGATACCGAACGCGCCGGGGAAGCTGCCCCCGGCGTCGGTCAGGCCGTTGTCCCCGATCAGATAGACATCCAGGGCCACCCCGACCTCTTTAGCCGCAGCCGATGCCGCGGTTTGCCAGGCCCCGCCCTCGGGCCCGGCCAGCAGCACGAAGTCCCGGCCGAACAGGTCCAGCGTGGACAGCCGTCCGCCGTCGCGCTCGAGGAACATGTGCGGCGCGCGCGCTCCCGGCCGGCCCGCGGACTCCCGGGGGTGCTCGTGCAGCGGCGGGCTGCCCGGTTCGAGCACCACGGCGGAGGAGTCGTAGCGGTACCCGATCTCCATCGAGAAGTCGTCCACGATCGGCTGCGTGTCCTCCGTCCCCAGGTAGGGGGCGACCCGGGTGACGTACCGGGTGAAGGCCTGCTCGACGGTGAGCTCCCCGACCGGGCGCCGTTCGGCGTCGTACGTGTCGAGCAGCCCGGGCCCGGCCACGCCGGCCAGCGTGAGCGCCAGCTTCCAGGCCAGGTTGTGCGCGTCCTGCACGCCCGTGTTGCCGCCGTAGCCGCCGTTCGGCGGGACCACGTGCGCGGCGTCGCCGGCCAGGAACACCCGCCCGTCGGTGAACCGGTCGGCGCAGTTCGCCTCGGCCCGCCAGGTCGCGATGTTCTCGATGGCCACCGGAATGTCGGGCACGCCGATGGCGGCCCGCAGCAGTTCCAGCGCCCGCTGCTCGGTGATCCCCTCGGCCACGTTGGCCCAGGGGGCGGACGGGAACGCGGCGATGACCTCTGGGCGGGAGGTGTCCCCGACCAGGTTGACCACCAGGAAGCCGGCGTTGCCGCTGCGGTCGAGCCGGAAGAACCCGCGCATCAGCGGGTTCGTCACGTAGTGCACGCCCTGGTTCCGGTCCGCCAGGAGCGGCCCGAGATCGGCCAGCGCGCGGAAGTAGATCGTGATGCTGTGCGACAGCAGGCCGTGGCCGCGCATGCCGATGCCGAGCCGCTCCCGGACCGGGCTGCGGTTGCCGTCGGCCGCGACGACGTACTTCGCGCGCACCGTGCTCTCCGACCCGCTCTCCAGGTCGCGGATGACCGCCGTAACGCCGTCCGCGTCCTGCTCCAGCGACGTGCACTCGGTGCGGTACCGCAGCCGCGCGCCGAGTTCGGCGGCCCGGACGCGCAGGATGGGCTCGAGCGCGTCCTGGTTGATGAACAGCCGTACCGTCGGGCTGAACTCGTCGACCCCGGCGTTCAGGTTCGGGAAGTAGTTGGCGATCTCCCGGCCGGCCAGCGACTCGACGTTGTTGATCCCGCCGTCCGGCGGGTACTGCTCCTCGGATTTGCGCCGGACCGCGTCCTCGAGCCCGGCCGAGCGCAGGATCTCCACCGTGCGGAGGTGGAAGTGGCCGGCCCGGGCGTTAATCGCGGTGCCCGCGTGCCGCTCCACCGCCAGCACATCGACTCCGTGAAGGCGCAGGAACAGCGCGGCCGACAGGCCGACCAGGCTGCCGCCGACGATCAGTACGGGCACATCCTCGCTGGCTCCGCGGTCCATCGCAAAACCTCTCGCCCGTCCCGCCATGTGGTGCGTCCGATGCTAGGCAGCCAGCTAACATTCGGCAATCGGAACCTGTGAATGTAAATCATTGCTGACAGCAATAAATCCTGCTAGAAGTGGTAAATGGGCCTCGCGGGCGTCGACCTCAACCTTCTCGTGGCGCTCGACGCGCTGCTCACCGAGCGCAGCGTCACCCGGGCGGCCGAACGGGTCGGGCTGAGCCAGCCCGGGATGAGCAACACGCTCGCCCGGCTGCGCAAGCTGTTCGGCGACCCGCTGCTGGTGCGCGAGGGCCTGACGCTAGTGCCGACCCCGCGCGCCGAATCGCTCCGCCAGCCGGTGCAGGAAGCGCTCGGCCTGATCCAGCACGCCCTGGACGACCGCCCAGGATTCGACCCCGCTACCGACCCCGTCACGTTCACGGTGAGCTGCTCCGACTACAGCCTGCTCATGCTCATCGGCCCGCTGGTGCGGCGGCTGGCCGCGGCCGCTCCCGGCCTGACCATCCAGGTGCTGCCGCGCGCCCCGGACCCGGTCCGCCTGCTCCGCGACGGCGACGCCGACCTGGTCATCGAGCCGGTCGAGATCATGCCGGAGGTCACGCTGCCCAGCCTGCGGCTGTTCGCCGACCGCTGGATCTGCTGTGTCTGGGCGGGCACCGCCGAGGTCGGCGACGTGATGACGATGGAGACGTACCTGCGGCTCGGGCACCTGGTCTACTCCGCGGTGCGCGGGCACCCGGTCTCGATCGTCGACACCTACCTGGCCCAGGCCAGGGTGTCGCGCCGGATCGAGTTCACCGTGGAGAGCTTCCTGCTCGCGCCGTTCCTGCTGCAGGGCACCGACCTGGTGGCCGTGGTGCCCGAGCGGGCGGCCGGCCACCTGCGCCGCACGGCCGACGTGCGGTTCCTCGAGCCGCCCATGGACCTGCCCCCGATCACCGAGATGCTGTGGTGGAACCCGCGCCGCACCATGGACCCGGCGCACGCCTGGCTCCGCGCCCGCATCGCCGAGATCGCCGCCGAACTCGACCAGCCCGCGGTCACGGCCGGACCCGCCGCCTAACGGGCGCGGACCGGAGCCCCGGTCAGGCGCGCGACCCGCCGGGCGAAGACCGGCCCGTTGATCAGCCACGGATGCCCGGCATGCGCCCCGTCCGTGCCCCCGTGTACCCAGCTGGCCACCTCGACCAGCGCGCGCAGGCAGACGACGGCCTCGTGCCACCTCAGCTCGCCGGGCCCGACCGTGACCCCAGCCTGCCGCTGGTAGCCGCGGACGAACCGCCGGGCCAGCACCCGGCCGAACATCCGGACGAGCGGCCGCTGCCAGCCGGGCACGCGCAACGCGGGCTCGCTGAGCTGCAGCGAGGTGAACCCGACGTCGTGCGCCCGCGGCGCGAGCAGCGCGGTGCTCCAGTCGAGCACGGTCACCCGGTCACCGTCGGCGAGCAGGTTGAACGGGTGCAGGTCGCCGTGGCAGATAACGTCCGGGGCTGGCCCGGGCGGGTGATCAGCCAGCCAGTGGGCCGCATCTACCAGGTCCGTTCGGCCGAATTCGCCGGCGAACCGCGCCAGCGCCGCGAGCAGGCCCGGTACCGTCACCGGGACGTCGCGGACCTGCTCCAGCTCACCGCGCACCAGATCGGGATCGAGCGCGTGCAGCCGGGCCATCGAGGTGGCCAGCAGGTCCGGAATCTCCCGCAGCAGCCGCGGCACGGACGCCATGGACAGCCCGTCGAGGCCGGACAGCGCCGGCCCGCCCGGCGCCCGGTCCATGACCATGAAGGCCAGGCCGAGGCCGTCGTCCGGACCGCCGGCCGCGCGCACCGGCGGAGTCGGGAAGCCCGCGGCGGCCACCGCGCGCTGCACGATCGTCTCCTTGCGCGCCGAGCCGGGATCCGGCATCAGCCGGGCGACCAGCTCGGCCGGCCAGCCGGCCGGCGGATTCGCCAGCGAGAAGGAGAAGAGCTCGGCCCAGAACCCGCCCTGCATCGGCTCGGGCCGGCGCTTGTACTCCAGGCCGGGCACGGCGGCCGCGTTCCGCAGTACCGCGATGAGCCGTCCTGCTATGTCAGTGTCAACTGTCACGGTATTTACCGTAACAGTGTTTTTTGGTACCGTCTAGGCATGACGAGCGCGGCGGAGACCCATGAACCGCTGACCATCGATGACCTGGCCCGGCGGGTGCAGCTTCCGGTCCGCACCATCCGCGAGTACCACACGATGCGCCTGCTGCCACCGCCTGAACGGCGCGGACGGCTGGGCCTGTACGGCGACCAGCACGTCCAGCGCCTGCGGCTGATCATCCGCCTGCAGCGCCGCGGCTACTCGCTGGCCGGGATCCGCGACCTGCTCGCGGCCTGGGAGAGCGGAACGGACCTGGTGACCGTGCTCGGCGTCGACGAGAGCCAGGCGGCGCTGGACGAGACGCCGCTGTGGCTGACCCGGGCGGAGCTGATCCAGCGGCTGCCGGCGCTGGATCAGGCCACGCTCGCCCGGGCCAGCCGGATCGGGCTGGTGCGCCCGCACGGCGAGGACCACTTCGGCGTTCGGAGCCCTGCCCTGCTCGGCCTGGTGGCCGACTGGGTCCGGGTCGGCGTCCCCCTCGACGAGGCGCTCGACCTGGTCGAGGTGCTCGTAGGCGACCTCGATACGCTGGCGGGCAAGCTGGCCGACCTGATCGTCGCGCGCATCTGGGAGCCGATCGCGGCCGCGGGCCGGGCGGGCGAGCTGCCCGACCGGCTCCGGCGCGGCCGGCCTATGCTGCTCCAGGGCGCGGCCAGCACGCTGGCCGACCGGCTCGGCGGGGCGCTGGCCGAACGGGCCGGTACCGCCAGTGACGGCGACCGGCTCCTGGCCGCGCTCGACGAGGTACGAGTGGGCGCGTTCGCGGACGCCGCGGGCAGGATCCACCGGCAAGGGGACGATAGATGAGCATCGCGAACACCGAGCAGGCCGAGCACTGGAACACCGGCCCGGGCGTCGCCCACTGGGTCGCCAACCAGGCGCGCTACGACCGGATGCACGCGCCGTTCACCACCCTGATCCTCGATGCCGCTGCCCTGCGGCCCGGCGGGAACGTGCTCGACGTGGGCTGCGGCTGCGGCGGTACCACGCTGGCCGCCGCCCGGCTCGTCACGCCGGGCCGGGCCCTCGGCCTCGACCTGTCCGGTCCGATGCTGGCCCGGGCCCAGGCTGACGCGGAGGCGGCCGGCCTGGGCAACGCGGCGTTCCGGCAGGGCGACGCGCAGGTGGAGCCGCTCAAGCCGGGCAGCTTCGACACCGTGATCTCGCGCTTCGGGGTGATGTTCTTCGCCGACCCGGTCGCCGCTTTCACCAACATTAGATCGGCGGCCGCGGCCGGCGGCCAGCTGGTCTTCGCCTGCTGGCAGCCGCTGGCCGCCAACCAGTGGATGCTGGTCCCCGGCGCCGCGCTGGCCGAGCACCTGCCACCCCCTGCCCCCGCTCCCGCTGGCGGCCCCGGCATGTTCGCGTTCGCCGACCCGGACCGGCTCCGCCCGATCCTGGCCGCGGCCGGGTGGCGCGACGTCGAGATCACCTCGGAGCACGCGTCGATCCTGGTCGGCGGCGGCGGGAGCGTCGACGACGCGGTCGAGTTCCTGCGCACCGCGACGCAGGGCCGGACCATGCTCGCCGGAGCCGACGCCGCCACCGCGGAGCGCGCGCTCGCGTCGGTCCGCGCCGCGCTCACCCCGTTCGCCGACGCCGACGGCGTGCACCTGGACGCCGCCGTCTGGCTCGTCCAGGCCACGGCCCCGTAAGCCACCGCCCCTCAATCGTTGACCGGTAATCAGGCGCCTGCCGCCGGGATGCCAGAGCGCAAGTTCCGGTCCGAAGTTGCCAGGGATTGCAGCAGGGCCCGCAGCGCGGTTCTGGCCGCCGCAAGGTCTTCGGGGGTGATGTGGGCTTGTTGCAGCAGTCGTCCGCGTGCGGCGTCGGAGCGTTGGGTGAGCTGCTCGAGCACGAGCTGACCCCGGTTGGTGAGGGTCAGGAGCGGGGAGCGCCGGTGATCGGGATTGGGTGAGGCCTTCAGAAGGAGGGCGGCGAGAAGATCGTCGGCGACGCGCTGAACGCCCTGGCGGGTCAGGCCCAGGCGGCGGGCCATGGCGGGTACGGTACACGGCCCCGCGCTGACGACACTGAGGACGTGCCACCGGGCCACGGTCTGGCCGAGTTCTTTGGCGACCGCCTCGCTGGTGCGGCGGGACAGGCCCGCCAGCTCGTACACGTCGGCCATCAGCAGCCGGTACTGTTCACTTGCCTCCATGACAACACATTGTCATAATGACAACGTATTGTCTATTTGCCTAAGGTAGCGCGTACCTGCCGGGCAGGTGGCTTGCCTGCCGCGCAGGAAAGGGAGGAGCAGTGATGACGATCCCGGCGGAGGCCACCCGGCCGGATAACGGGTTCATCGACGCCCTGCACGTTTCCGGCCCGGCCGATGAGCACGCCGGCAAACTGATGCTGTTCGGGCAGTTCGTGGGCTCCTGGGACCTGGAGTGGGCCGGAACCGGCGCCAACGGCAAGCCTGCCACCGCGACCGGCGAACTGCACTTCGGCTGGGTTCTGGGCGGCCGCGCCGTGCAGGACACCTGGATCGTTCCCGGCCGCGGCCAGCCCGGCGAGGGCCAGGCACCCTCGGCGTTTCACGGTTCTACGATCCGGTTCTATGACCCCTCTATCGACGCCTGGCGTTCCACCTGGGTCGAACCCGTCAACGGCCGAGTCCGGCGGTTCGTTGGCCGACCTGTCGACGGTGACATCCTGCTGGTCAGTGACGAGGGAGATCCCCTGCTACGCTGGCGCTTCACCGACATCGGGCCCGACTCGTTCACCTGGCAGGGCCAGGCTTCACACGACGGTGGCCGCACCTGGGTGTTCGAGGAGCAGATGCGCGCTACCCGGCGCCGCAGCCGCTGAGCAGCCGGGTCCGCCTCTCCATACTGCGACAATGGCTCGGTGAGCGCCGATCGCGGACCCGGGGTCGATCTGCCCCGGGTCGATCTGCCCCGTGTTGATCTGCCCCGTGTTGATCTGCCCCGGGTTGATCTACACAGCCACGCCGGGCGGTGTTTCCTGGCGGGCCTGCCGACCGGGCATTCCGCGGTGGCGGCGATGGGCGCGGCGGCGGTCGCCGACGCGATCCAGGCCGCGCGGGCCGCGGGCATGACCGCGCTGGTCCTGGCCGCGGTGGCCGACTTCGCGGTCTTGCGGCCCGACCCCGCGACCGGCCTGCTGGCTGCGCGTGGCTTCCCGGCGGCTCGCATCAACGAGATCCTCGGCGGCAACGCGATGAAATTGTTCGGTCGCGTGCTCTGACCGGTATTTACACAGCCGAGGCCGGGCTGCGAGGCTGGGCAGCACGGTGACTCGGTGGAGTCGTGGGACGGGAGGGGTCATTCATGCCTGCGGATCATGTCCATTTCAACGGGAGCGTCAACCTCGCCGACACCGAGTCGGTGATGCGCGAGATCGCCTCGCGGATCCCGTCCGGGCTGCGGCGCATCCCGGACGGGGAGACGGGGGACCGGGGCAACTGGATCTTCTTCCAGCTGCAGAAGTTCCTGCAGCTCCCATGGCTCGTGCAGGCGCGGCCGGTGGGCTCGGCCGACGGGGAGTACGAGCAGCTGCCACAGCTGCGGCTGGCCGAAGGGACGGATCCGGGCCAGGTGACCTGGCCGGACATCGGCTACGCCGACGCCTACCTGGAGTCGTACCGGGTCTTCGCCGGGCTGCGAGCCGACGGCGTGATCCCGGACGGCGTCCGCTTCCAGGTCGAGTACCCGACGCCGCTGGCCTCGATCAGCGGCTACATCGTCCCGGAGCAGCAGCAGGTCCTGCTGGACTCATACGAGCGGGCGATGTTCGCCGACCTCGACCGGCTGCTGGCCGCGATCCCGGCCGACGAAGTGGCCGTGCAGTGGGATGTCGCGGTGGAGTTCGGCGTCCTGGAGGAGGCCTTCGCGCCGGGCGGCGCGCAGGCTTTCGACGCGATCATCGCCTCCCTGGCCCGGTGCGTGGACCAGGTGCCCGCCGAGATCCCCGCCGGGCTGCACTTCTGTTACGGGGACTACGGCCACCAGCACTTCATGCAGCCCGCGTCGCTGGCCTTGCAGGTCCGGGTGCTGAACGCGGTCACCGCGGCGGCCCTGAGGCTGGTGAGCTTCGTCTCCTTTACCGTGCCGCAGTACCAGCGCGAGGAAGGCTACTTCGCGCCGCTGGCCGGGCTGACCGCGGATCCGGACACCGAGCTGAACTTCGCGCTGGTGCCCTACCACCCGGCCGAGCAGGAGGCGGGGACGACCGCCGATCAGGTGCGGCTGATCGACGCGTCCCTGGCCGCCAGCCCGGGCGGCCCCCGCGCCTGGGGTGTCTGCACCGAATGCGGGATGGGCCGCGTGAACCGGGACGAGGTCCCGGCGCTGCTGGACCTGCACCGGGAGATCATCACCGCCCCCTAGCGAACCGGTGCGCCGCTGTCGTGCGTATCACCCCTGTGCACCTGCCCCTCCGATCTAGCGGGCAGGAAATGACGGGGGACAATCATCATGGGGCTCACAAGCAGGTCGGCCGCTGCCGGAGCGGCCCTGATCGTGGCGTCGGCCCTGGCGTTCGCGCTGGACGGACCGGTGGCGCAGGCCGCCTACCGGCAAGGCCTTGACCCAGACGCGTTCGGATTCTGGCGGGCCCTGACCGGGGCGGTGGTGCTCGGCGGCTTCCTGGCCGCTAGGCCGCGGTCCGGCGTGCTCGCCGGGATCCGGCGGATGCGCCGGGCGTCCGCCATCAGGCTGGCGCTGGCGGCCGGAGCCGGACTGGGCCTGAACCTGGCGTTGTTCCAGGCCTTCGCCCGGCT
>DAIOWL010000093.1:0-12524 GCA_036758545.1 Streptosporangiaceae bacterium
GTCACCCGCAGCCCGGCCCCGACGCCGAGGCCGGCCGCGGTCCCGGCTACCGCGCCGGCCAGGCCCGCCAGGGCGGCACGCGCGCAACCGCGCAGCGCGTCCCGGCCGCGGAACCGGCGGACCAGGAAGAGCAGCGCAACCCCGGAGGCGGTCAGGCCGAGGGTGCTGCCCACCCCGAGCCAGGGCACCACGGCGGAGCGCGGCACGAACGGCACGATCAGCAGGTTGGCCGCGATGACCAGCAGCCAGCCGCCGCTGACCGCCAGGGCCGAGGCCCGGTTGCGTCCGTCGGCATAGAGCACCCGGGACAGGTTCGCCGTCAGCCCGTACCCGACGAGCCCGGGCGCGAACGCGGCCAGCGCGATCGCCAGCTGCCGGGCATCGGCCGCCTGGCTGACGTGGGACTGGAACACCCGGGCCAGCGGGACGCAGGTGCCGGCCATCCCCGCCACCCCCAGCCAGGATGCCACCGTGACCGCCCGGGTCGAGGTGGCGCTGGTGCCGTCGAAGCTATCGGTGCGCGCGGACAGCTCGGGGAAGGCGCTGGTCGCGATCGGCACGGCCAGCACGGCGTACGGCACGAAGAAGACCGCCCAGGCGAAGCTGTACAGCACCAGCGCTCCGCTGCCGCCGCGCGAGTTGGCCAGCACGATCACCACCGCCACCGAGGCATCCTGCGCGATCAGCGTCGCGACACCGGCCGCGGCCAGCGAGCGGACCCGGACGCCGATCCCCGGGGGGAAACGCAGCCGGGGCCGCAGCCGCAGGCGCAGCCGGGCGACCGGGATGAGCGGGGTCGCGACCAGCGCCGCCACCCCGGCGGTGGTACCGACCGCCAGCACGATCCAGGCCTGGGCGGGCACCGGCCGGCTCAGATCCTGGTAGCCGCTTCCCACGACGCCGAACCAGAAGTACGCGCCGATGACGACCAGGCTGGACAGCACCGGGGCCAGCGCGGGCGCGACAAACCTGCGGTGTGCCTGCAGGATGCCGTAGAGCACCACGGCCAGGCCGTAGAGCAGGATCTGCGGCGCGAACACCACCAGCATTCGCGTGCCGAGCGTCACCATGTCGGCCCGGGGACAGCCGGGTGTGCCGCCGAGCAATACCGACACCAGCGGCTGCGCGATGACCGCGACCAGCAGGCTGACCGGGACGAGCAGCACTACGGCCCAGGTGAGCAGCGCGGCGGAGGTCCGCCGCACCTGCTCGGGGTCGGACCGCACGGGACCGGCCAGCACCGGCACCACCACCGCGGTGAGGGCGCCGCCCGCCACGATGTCGTAGATGATGTTCGGCACCATGTTCGCGGTGGTGTACGCGGTGCCCACGCACGAGGCCTGGACGGTATGCGCGAACACCACCTGGCGGCCGAACCCGATGACCCGCGCGAGCATGGTGATCGCGCCGATCAGCACGGCGGCCCGGCCGATCCCCCCGCCCCGCTGCCGAGCACTCCCCCGTTCGGCTACGGGCGTGCTCACCCGCCCGATTCGGGCCGCTGAGCCGGGATCGTGACCAGGGGCGGCTGCGGCGCGGGTGGCTCTGTCTCGGACGGCTCTGTGTCGGACGGCTCTGTCTCTGACGGCTGGGGCGCGGGCCTGCGGCCGAGCATGTCCAGCCAGTTCAGCGCCGGGGTGCGCGCGATCACCTTGGTGAAGCTGACCTTCTCGCTCGCCGCGGTCAGCCCGGCGATCCCGGCGAGCAGCACGATCCGGGTCGGCCGGCACAGCCCGGCCGCCGAGGCGCCGAGCATGGCGCCGAGCGCGTTCGCGCCGGCGTCGCCGAGCATGGCCCGCTCGCCCAGGTCCTCGGGCAGCAGCGCGAGCGCCGCCCCCAGCGGCGCCGCGACGCTGTCCTGCCCGGCCGCGCCGAGCAAGGCGCCGGAGGCGGCCGCGACCTTGATGGCCCGGCCGGGCCGCAGGTCGAACAGGTTGAGCAGGTTCGCGCCCCCGGCGACCAGGCCGGCGTTGAGGATCACGTCCACGGGCGAGCCGCCGGCCAGCGCGGCGCTGACGACCCCGGTGACGCCGATGCCGCCCAGCTTCACCGCGCCGGTGGTCACCTCGCCCTGCCGCAGCGCGCCGATGTGGCCGCGGAAGCCGCGGCGGTCCCCGGACCCGGCCAGGTCGTCGTAGGCCCCGAAGGCCGCCGCGCCCGCTCCGCCCAGGACCATGGCCGCGGCACGGCGCCATCCCGCAGACCCCGCAGAACCCGACGCGCCCGGTGAGCCGGACGCCGGTACCAGGCCGGCCTGGGCTAGCCCAGCTTGGGCTAGCACGGCGGCTAGAGCCCCGGCGGCCACGGCGGGCCCCTCGAGCAGGGTGACAGGCTCGCCCCGGTGGTTGGTCCGTGACCAGGCCTTAGGGCCGCCCGGCGGGCGTCGGCGCATGGTCGAGTAGGCGATCCTGGCCGCACCCGCCGCGCAGGCTCCGGCCGCTACTGCGTATCCCGCTCGCCTCATCCGCTGGCCTTCTTCTTCTTTGTCGTCGAGGGGGTGGGTGTCGCGCTCGCGGAGGCGCTCGGCGTGGGCGCGGGGCTCGGCGCGATGGCGGTCGCGCCGTTGGCGGTGAACCCGTAGCTGCTGGCCTTGCCGCCGGCCAGCTCCACCGCGAGCGCCTGCATGGCGACGGTCTGCCCGGCCGCCAGATCGGCGTCATCAACCGAGGAAACCCGGCTGGACACGTTGTTGGAGCGCAATACCGCGATCGGGCTGCCCGCGCCGGAGCCCGTCGACGAGCCCACGACCACGGTCGCCGCGCTCTTGGCCGCCAGCTCCTGGACCACCGGGACGAGCACCTGGGCGAGCTGGTCCGCGCTGCCGTCCGACGGCGTGGTCTGCGGGGTCACCACGACGGCCAGGCTGGCCGGCGTGCCCGGCTGGCCGCTGGTGCTGAGGAACTGGGACGCGGCGTAGGCCTGCAGCATCGTCGACGCGTCGGTACTGGTGCCCTGGTTGCCGGCGGCTCCCCCGGCCGCGGACCCCGGCGCGCTGGTCAGTATCTCGGTCGCGATCAGCTCGGCGGCCTGCTGCTGGTAGGTCGCGCTGGCGTCCAGCTGGAGGCCGGTCGGCTGGGCCACGGCCAGGGTGGTCTGGTTCAGGCTGTCCTGCGCGGTGCCGCTGGTGTCGAAGAACTTCGGCTGCAGGTTGATCTGCCCGGTGACGGTGGCCCCCGCGTGGATCGCGGCGGCGGTGATGCCGCTGACCACCGAGGACTGCGCCCCCGGCTCCGTGACGATCAGCAGGCGGTGCCCGGTCAGAAGGTTGTGCAGCACGGCGGGCTCGACCGCCTGGGCGTACATCTCGCCCTCGGTGGCCTGCTGCTGGGCCGTGTCCCGCTGGCTGCTGACCTGGCCGAGCTCGTTCTGCAGCTTCGAGGTGGTCTTGTCCAGCAAGCTGAACGCCGGGCCTTGCAGCTCGGTCGAGCCGAGCACGATCCCGATCGCCAGTGCCAGGAACACCGCCACGATGGAGACGAGATGGTAACGAAAATCGATCACTAGAGTTTTCCGGTCAGCCAGTAGGTAAAGGAATGCCAGGTCGCTTCGAAGTACCTGGCCAGGATGGGGCTGGCGGGCGAGAACACGACGGCGACAAACACGGTCACCGCCGCGGCGAGCACCAGCACCAGCAGCGACCAGCCGGAGATCCGGCTGTGGTAGAGCTGGTGCACGCCGCGCGCGTTGACCAGCTTTGATCCCACCCGCAGATGCGTGATGAACGTGCTCGACATCCCTGGCCTGCCCTTGTCGAGGAACTCCTCGAGCGTGTGGTGGGTACCCACCACGGCGATCAGGCTGGCCCCCCTGGCGTCGGCGACGAGCAGGGCGACGTCTTCGCTCGTCCCCGGGGCCGGGAGGGTGACGGCATCCAGGCCGAGGTCACGGACCCGGGCCAGCCCGGGCGCGCGGCCGTCCGGGTAGGCGTGCACGACGAGTTCCGCGCCGCAGCACAGCGCCTCGTCGGACACCGAGTCCATGTCGCCGAGGATGGCATCGGGCTGGTAGCCGGCCTCGATCAGCGCGTCCGCCCCGCCGTCCACGGCCACCATCACCGGCTTGTACTCGCGGATGTAGGGCCGGAGCGCGGCCAGGTCCTCCCGGTAGTGGTAGCCGCGCACCACGACGAGCACGTGCCGGCCGTTCATCTCCGTGTCCATCTCCGGCGGCTGGAGGCCGCGGGTGAGCAGCTCGTGCTCGCGCCGGAGGAACTCGAGCGTGTTCGCGGCGAACGACTCGATCTGCACCCCGACCATGGCCCGGGCCTCGGTCATCGCCGTCTGCACCAGGTCGTCGGTCAGCGGGGTGCCCTTGGCCACGACGGTGTCGCCGACGTAGAGGGTCTCCTCATCGAGCCGGACGACGGCACCGTCCGCGACCTTGACCAGCACGTCCTGCCCGACCCCGTCGACGACCGGGATGCCCGCGTCGAGCAGCAGCTTCGGGCCGAGGTTGGGGTAACGCCCGGTAATACTGACCGAGGCGTTGACGACAGCCGCGACCTTGCGCCTGATGAGCTCCTCGGCGCTGACCCGGTCCAGGTCGGAATGGTCGATGATGGCGATCTCACCGGGACTGAGGCGCTTGGTGATGTTCTTCGTCCGCTGGTCAACGCGCGCGACAGCCACGATCCCGGGCGGCTCCCCAGCCTTACCCCGGTGCAGCAGCGGAAGCTTCACGGACGGCGCCTTCATCGAGTTCCATCCTGCCAGAGCAGAAACGCGCCAATGGCCATGTTGGCATTACGGCGTGTCACTCTTTTAGCGACTTAACGTCACTAGCAGTCGTGCGCGATGTGCCGCAAGGTACCACCTGAAACTGAAACTTAGCTGGGAGGACGGTTAGCCGCCGACGCGCTGGGCAGGGGTTCGCGGTCGGGGTCAGACGGATTAGGTAAGGTTGAAATCGTGATCAAGGGGGCGCGGTTTACCGAAGCCGACGCGGAAGCGCATGTTCACGGAATCTGCTTCAAGACGGGTCCGCCGGAGCGACTAGGGGTCGAACTCGAGTGGCTCGCGCGCGATCGCCGCGATCCCGCGCTCCCGGTGCAGGCGGAACAGGTAACCGCCACCCTAGCCGGGTTTGGCCGCTCGGACGAGGAAGGTTACCCAGGGCAAGAAGCCCAGACCGTTCGGTATCAACCTTTTTCCCTTCCTTCTGGTGCCTCGCTCACGGTAGAGCCCGGCGGGCAGCTTGAGCTCAGCTCGGCCCCCGCCGCCACGCTCGATGAGCTCGTCGAGGTAACCGGGCGCGACCTGGCCGCGCTGCGCGACGCGGCCGCAGGCGCCGGCCTGGAACTATGCGGCTACGGTCTCGACCCGCTGCGCCCGCCCCGCCGCCTGCTCGATCTGCCGCGGTATGCGGCGATGGAGAAATTCTTCGACCGCGAGGGCCCGTGGGGCCGCCAGATGATGTGCGGCACCGCGTCGGTCCAGGTCTGCGTGGATGCCGGCGACGACGGCGGCAGCCAGTCCGGGTACCGCTCACGCTGGCGGATGCTGCACGCTATCGGGCCGGTGCTGGTGGCCGCGTTCGCCAACTCCCCGCTGCGGGACGGCAAGCCGACCGGCTGGCGTTCGGCCCGGCAGCAGGTGTGGTCCAACATGGATCCGGGGCGAACCCGGGCTCCCGCCCTGGACGCGTCCGACGGCGACCCGCGCGACGCCTGGGCCAGCTACGCGCTGGATGCGGAGCTCATGTGCGTCCGCGAGCCTGGCTCGCAGGACTGGACCGCGCCGGCCGGGGTGACCTTCCGCGACTGGCTGCGCGACGGCGGGTCGGGGACGCTGCGGGCCCCCACCGCCGAGGATCTGGACTATCACCTGTCCACGCTGTTCCCGCCGGTCCGCCCGCGCGGGCACATGGAGCTGCGGATGATCGACGCGCAGCCTGGCGATGGCTGGATCGTGCCCGCGGCCGTCGTCACGGCGCTGGCCGACGACGACCACGCGGCTGACGCGGCGCTGGCCGCGGCCGAGCCAGTGTGGGAAGGATCACCGGACGCCGGGGACCCGTGGCTGCGGGCGGCACGGCACGGCCCGGCCGACCCGCAGATCGGCCAGGCCAGCAAGGGGTGCTTCGAGGCCGCCGCCACCGCGCTGGACCGGGTGGGCGTGCCCGCCGCGATCCGCCGGGCGGTCACCGAGTACACCGAGCGCTACGTGCAGAAAGACCGATGTCCTGCCGACGACCAACTGGACGGAGTCCCATGACGGAGCCACAGCTCGACCCGGAAACCCTGCGCGGTGTCATCGCGCGAGAACTGACCGGCGCGCGGCAGCGGACCACACTGCTGACGGACAGCGTGGACGAGTCCGACCTGGTCAGACAGCACTCGCCGCTGATGTCCCCGCTGGTCTGGGACCTCGCGCACATCGCCAACCAGGAAGAGCTCTGGCTGCTGCGCGAGGTCGGCGGGCGCGAGCCGATGCACCCGGAGATCGACCCGCTCTACGACGCGTTCGAGCACCCGCGCTCGGAACGTCCCACGCTGCCGCTGCTGCCGCCCGCCGAGGCCAGGGCCTACGGCCACGAGGTGCGCGGCCGCGTCCTCGACCTGCTCGACCGCGCCCCGCTCAGCGGGACGCGCCTGCTCGGCGACGGGTTCGCGTTCGGGATGATCGCCCAGCACGAGGTGCAGCACGACGAGACGATGCTGATCACCCACCAGATCAGGGCGGGGGCGCCGGTGCTCGCGGCCCGGGCGCCCGACCCGGTGCCGGCCGACGCGTTCCGGCTGCCGGCCGAGGTGCTGGTGCCCGGGGGCCCGTTCACCATGGGCACCTCTACCGAGCCCTGGGCGCTGGACAACGAGCGCCCGGCGCACACCGTCCAGGTGGCGCCGTTCTACCTCGACACCACCCCGGTGACCTGCGGCGCTTATGCCCAGTTCATCGATGGTGGCGGGTACGACGACCCGCGGTGGTGGACCGCGGCCGGCTGGGAGCACCGGCAGGACGCCGGGCTGACCGCGCCGCTGTACTGGCGGCGCGAGGGCCCGCAGTGGACCCGCCGGGTGTTCGGCAGGCAGGAACCGATCGTGCCGAACGAACCGGTGCTGCACGTGTCCTGGTACGAGGCCGATGCTTACGCCCGGTGGGCCGGGCGCAGGCTTCCCACCGAAGCCGAATGGGAGAAGGCGGCCAGGTTCGATCCCGCGACCGGCCTGACCCGCAGGTATCCGTGGGGTAACGCCGATCCGGACACCTCGCACGCCAACCTCGGCCAGGCCTTCCTGCGCCCGGCGCCGGCCGGGTCCTACCCCGCGGGGGCGGCGCCGTGCGGGGCCAGGCAGCTGATCGGCGACGTCTGGGAGTGGACGAGCTCGGACTTTTCGCCGTACCCGGGGTTCGAGGCCTGGCCGTACAAGGAGTATTCCGAGGTGTTCTTCGGTCCGGAGTACAAGATGCTGCGCGGCGGGTCGTTCGCGGTCAGCCCGGTGGTCAGCCGGAGCACGTTCCGCAACTGGGACTACCCGATCAGGAGGCAGATCTTCGCCGGCTTCCGCACCGCCAGGAGTGCGGCGCCGGAGACCGCCTGATGTGCCGTCACCTGGCCTACCTCGGGCCGCCCGCCTCGCTGCGCTCGGTGCTCATCGACCCGCCGCACGGCCTGTACCGGCAGGCCTGGGCGCCGCGCCGGCAGCGACACGGGACGGTTAACGCGGATGGGTTCGGGGTCGGCTGGTACGCACCGGACGACCCGGACCCGGCCAGGTACCGGCGAGCGGTCCCGATCTGGGGTGACGAGTCCTTCGCCGACGTCGCGCGGGTGACGTCGGCGGGCGCGGTGCTGGCGGCGGTGCGCTGCGCCACCACGGGCACCGATCCCGGCATCGCCGCGGTCGCGCCGTACGCTTCGGGCCGCTGGCTGTTCAGCCACAACGGCGTGCTGGACGGCTGGCCGGCGGCTGCCGCCGGGCTGGCCGGCACGCTGTCCGCCGGGTCGCTGCTCGGGCTGGAGGCCCGGGTGGATTCGGCGCTGCTGTGGGCGCTGGTCAGGCACCGGCTCGAGTTCGGCCTCGGGGCCGCGGATGCGCTGGCGGACACCGTCGCCGCGGTGCGGGCCGCGGGCGTGAGCGGCCGGTTCAACTTCCTGCTGACCGACGGGCGGGTGATCGCGGCCACGGCGGCCGGCGACACCCTGTGGTACCGCGCGTCCGGGCACGCCGCGGTCGTGGCCTCGGAGCCTGGCGACGACGAACCCGGCTGGACCGAAGTGCCGGACGGCTCCGTCGTGACCGCGACAGCGCGACAGGTCAGCGTGGTTCCGCTGGCCGCACCGGACAATCCTGCTCCACCTGCTCCACCTGCTCCACCTGCTCCACCTGCTTCACCTGCTTCACCTGCTTCATCCGACCAGAGCAAAGAGGACGGAAGGATCGCGATCCGATGACATCCCTCGACCGCCGGCTACCGCCCGGCTTCCTCGAGGAAGCACTCCGCGCCGACGCCCGGACCGGGCTCACCGCGGAACCGAAGTCGCTGCCGCCCAAGTGGTTCTATGACGCGCAGGGCAGCGCGCTGTTCGACAAGATCACCGAACTGCCGGAGTACTACCCGACTCGCGCCGAGCGGGAGATCCTGCGCGCGAACGCGGCCGGGATCGCGGCGCAGACCGGCGCGCGGACGCTGATCGAGCTCGGCTCCGGGTCATCGGACAAGACCCGGCTGCTGCTCGACGCGCTGCGCGACGCCGATACGCTGCGCTGCTATGTGCCGGTCGACGTCAGCGAGCCCGCGCTGGCCGCCGCGGGGAAGGCGCTGTCGGCCGAGTATCTCGGGCTCGACGTCCGCGCCGTGGTGTCCGACTTCGAGGAGCGGCTCGGGTTCCCGGCGGACGGCGAGGCTCCGGCACCCCGGCTGGTCGCCTTCCTCGGCAGCACGATCGGGAACCTGGATCCCGGGCAGCGGTCCGCGTTCCTGGCCCGGGTCAGGGACCGGGTGCGGCCCGGTGACTTCTTCCTGCTCGGCACCGACCTGGTCAAGGACCCGGCCACGCTGGTCGCCGCGTACGACGACGAGGCCGGGGTCACCGCCGAGTTCAACAAGAACGTGCTCGCGGTGCTGAACGCCGAGCTCGGCGCCGACTTCGACCTGGACGCGTTCGAGCACGTCGCGGTGTGGAACGCGGACGCGGAGTGGATCGAGATGCGGCTGCGCTCGGGCCTGGCGCAGACCGTGCGGCTGCCCGGCATCGGGCTCACGGTCGAGTTCGCCGAGGGCGAGGAGATGCGCACCGAGATCTCGGCCAAGTTCCGCCGCGAGGGAGTGGCGGCCGAGCTGGCTGCCGCCGGGTTCGCGATGCGGTCGTGGTGGACGGATTCGGCGGATCAGTTCGGGCTTTCGCTGTCGGTACCGGCGCCGGCGCCGTCGCCGGCACCGCCGGCCTGAGCCAGGGCGGCGTCGACGAGGGTGGTCGCGGCGCCGGTGATGATCTCGCGGGCCTGATCCACGCTGAGGCCGCGCACATCGAAGAGCACGACGAACGCCTCCCAGCCGATCACCACCGCGAGCGCGGAGACGAGCTGCTCGAACCGGTCCGGACCCAGCCGCGGGCGGACCGGTTCGAGTGCCGCCTCGATCCAGCCGATGCGGCGATAACCGCGCTTGGGTCCCGCGTCCGACGGCGGCGCGTCCACGGTCAGCTTGATCAGCTTGCGGCCGAGCGGGAGGCCGCCGGCCATCCCGTCGCTGAGCGCCGCGACCAGCGCGGCGATGCGGGCCCGCGCGTCCGGCTCGCCGGAGGAGTCGATGGCGGCCTCGATGCTGACGTTCATCGCCCCGAGGGTGGCGTCGAGGAGCAGCTGGTCGAGGGTGGGAAAGTAGGTGTAGATCGTCCGGCGGGAGACGTCGGCGGCGGCGGCGATGTCGTTGATCGACGGATCGGCTCCCGCGGCTAGCAGCTGCGACGTCGCCTCGACGATGGCCCGGCGGGTGCGCCGCCGCTGCGCGGCCCGCCCCGGCTGGGCGGGCTGACCTGGGCGGGTGGTTCGGCCCGGCTCGGCGGCCAGGTCCGGCTGGGTGACGATCTCGGCCATCGTGGCCTTCCGGAGCTCGACATCACGACTTTTGACGCCCTCACTTTACACCTAAGCATTCGATGCACTAGTGTGCAATTAACGCTACCTCACAGGCACCACTGGCCACTGCCGTCTGCGGGCGTTACGGGGGTTGTGTGCCCTTACCCCCCTTTTGCAGGGGTTGTGTGCCCCAGCCCCCGCTACCCGGCTGGCGCGCTGGGATGTTTCCGCGGGAACGTGGCTCGGTCGTCTAGCCTGGCAGGCTCTCTACCGTGCCGGCGGCGATGGCGCTGACGAGCTGGGCGTGGTCCCGCTCGTTCTGGTCGGCGTACTGGCCGGCGAACCGGCCGATCACGGCGGCGAACTTGGCGGGCTTCCCGATGTAGGCAGCGATGGCCATCGGGTCGCCGGTGCGAGCGTGGGCGCGGGCGAGGGTCTCGCCGCATGCGGTCGCGAACTGGACCAGGCGGGGGGCGATCAGGTCGGTGGTCGGGATGATCTTCATGTCGCGGAATTGCCGGACGTAGTAGTCCCTCCCATGGAGCGAGCCCCAGCCAGCGAAAATGTCGGTGGCGCTCTGGACCAGCCGCTTGCCTTTGATCACCCGCTCGCCGTGGGCGCGGTGGCGACTCGGCTCGGTATAGGCCTCGTATACCGCCGGTCCAGCCTGCTTGACCTGCAAGAACAATGGATCAACGCCGGTCCGGCCCTCCAGCAGCACCAGGTAGACCTGCATGCCCACGCTGCCTACGCCCACGACCTGGCGGACCACGTCGACCGTAGTGAACCGGTCGAACAGGCTCCGCCGGTCCTCTTGCAGGGTCATCCGGTACTCGGCCAGGAGGTGGTCGACCAGGTAGTCCTGCTCGTCGTCGCTGATCGCGACGCGGATGGGCGGGTCCTCGGTGATCCTGGGGCGCCCGTGCGCCATCGTGGTGAGCTTGGCAAAGGCGCCCTGGCTCGTGCGGCGCTTGCGCTTCTTCTCGATATGAATCGAGACCCGCCCCCGGTCGGCCAGCTCGAAGTAGTCGATCAGGTTGTCGACGTGCGTGCTGTCGTACCAGATGTCGAGTTCCGGCATTGTCGCGTACCGGCGTATACGCCGGGCATAGGCCTCTACGCCCGCGGTCACCGCGACCGCCGCCCGGGCCGGCTTGACCCGGCTCTCCCGCGCGGCCACCACCAGGCTGGCGGCGAAGCGCATGACATCCCACTCAAACGGGCCGGGCAGCGTTTCGTCGAAGTCGCGCAGGTCGAATGCCAGATTCCGCTCCGGCGTGGCCCACAGGCCGAAGTTCAGGACGTGGGCATCGCCGCACAACTGCACCATTAGCCCGCTGTCGGGCTGGCCGCCCAGGTCGCCGGCCATGACCGCGGCGGCGCCGCGGTAGTAGTTCCACGGCGAGACGGCCATGCGCTGATGCCGGAGGGGAATCAGTTCGGGCACGCGGATCTGGTTCTGGGCCAGGATCGTCTTCAGCGGGTCGTGCCCGCGGTCCTTCTCGCTCCAGGACCCCAGGGTGCCCCGCGGCACCCGCTGACGGGCGCCCTTCCCGAACGCTCGTCTCTCGGACCTGGTCGCCGCCAGGTCGTGCGGGAGCGGCGATGGCCCAGGTGAGCTGGATTCAGTCATAAAGGTCCGCCCGGCGAGTTCTGATCAGCCAACTCTACGCGGGCGCCGGCGCGGGCGCGGGGGTCCTGGGCCCCTCAGGCGCGAGGGTGGGCGAGGCGCTCCTGCAGGCACACCGTCACGGTATCGCCCGCTTCCTTGCCGATGACCTTGCGGAGCTCGGCCTTGACCGGGAGCTTGTGGGTGCCGTCGCCCAGGGCCATGAACGAGCTCTGGAACGGGTGGCCGTCGATGGTCCCGCGCACCTTGACCAGGCCCTTGGTCCCGAAGAACTGCACCGACTCCGGCCAGACCAGGTACGTCCAGCCGCCCTTGGCCTCGCTCTGCACCAGGGTGGCGGTGAATTCCTTGTTCATCTGTGCCTCCATGCAGGTAAGACCGCGGCCCGGGGCCGGATTCATCGGTGCCCGCTCAGCCGGGCGGCGCGGGCGTTGAGGTAGCGCTGGTGCGGCAGGCTCATGGTCCGCTGGGCCGCGGCCTGATAGGCGACCCGGGCGGCCTGGTGCTGGCCGGCCATCTCCAGCAGGTGCGCGCGCACCGCTTCGAGCCGGTGGTCACCGGCGATCCGCCGGTCGGTTTCGAGCCGTCCCAGCCGCTCCAGGCCGGCCCCGGGGCCATGGGTCATCGCCACCGCGACCGCGTGATTCAGTGCCACCACTGGATTGTCGCTGATCCTCAGGAGCAGGTCGTAGAGCGCCAGGATCTGCGGCCAGTCGGTCGCCCTAGCGCTCACGGCTTCGTCGTGCACGGCGGCGATGGCCGCCTGCAGCTGGTAGGGACCGACATCGCCGCGCGGCAGCACCCCGGTGACGAGCGCCACGCCCTCGGCGATCTTCGCCTGGTCCCAGCGGCTCCGGTCCTGCTCGGCCAGCG
>DAIOWL010000094.1:0-4647 GCA_036758545.1 Streptosporangiaceae bacterium
GGTACCTGCCCGACGAGCGGATCAGCTCGGTGGTGTACCTGGGCGACCGGCTCGGTAAGCCGGTGCTCGTCGAGGGTCCCGCCGGAACCGGCAAGACCGAACTGGCCAAGAGCGTGGCCGCGCTGACCGGCAGGCGGCTGATCCGGCTGCAGTGCTACGAGGGCCTGGACGAGGCCAAGGCGCTGTACGAGTGGAACTACTCCAAGCAGCTCCTGCGCATCCAGGCCGAACGCACCGGCCACGAGCGCGCGGACTGGTCCGAGCTGCAGGCCGACATCTTCGGCGAGGAGTTCCTGCTCGCCCGGCCGCTGCTGGCGGCGATCCGCGCGCCCGACCCCGTCGTGCTGCTCATCGACGAGGTGGACCGGCTCGACGCCGAGACCGAGGCGCTGCTGCTGGAGGTGCTCTCGGACTACCAGGTGTCGATCCCCGAGTTCGGCACGGTGACCAGCACCCAGACCCCGCTGGTCTTCCTGACCTCCAACAACTCCCGCGAGCTGTCCGAGGCACTCAAACGCCGGTGCCTCTACCTGTACATCGACTATCCCGCGCCCGAGCGGGAGCGGGATATCGTGCTCAGCCGCGTACCGGGCCTCGACGCCGCGCTGGCGGGGCAGATCGCCGGGGTGGTGCGGTCGCTGCGGCAGCTCGAGCTGAAGAAGCGGCCGTCGGTGTCGGAAAGCATCGACTGGGCCCGGACGCTGTTCCTGCTGGGCACGGAGGAAATCAGCACCGACCTGGTCATCGGCACCCTGCACGTGCTGCTCAAGCACCAGTCGGACATCGAGAAGGCCACCACCGAGCTCAAGCGCTCCCGCTAAGCCATGACACACGGCGGGGATCCTGCGGTCCTGCTCGTGCACGGCTTCGCCTCCTCGGCCGAACACAACTGGCGGCACCCGGGCTGGCTCGATCTGCTCGCCGACTGTGGCCGGGAGACGATCGCCATCGACCTGCCCGGCCACGGCACCGCGCCCAAGCCAGCCGATCCAGCCAGCTACCAGAAGGTCGAGGCCCACGTGGCCGCGGCCGTCCAGGGTCGCGAGCCGCTCGACGCGATCGGCTTCTCGGCCGGCGCGCACGTGCTGCTCCGGCTGGCCGCGGACCAGCCCGGCACGTTCCGCCGCCTGGCCCTGCTCGGCATCGGCCGGGGCGTGCTCGAGCCGGCCGACCCGGAGCCGATCGTCGCCGCGCTCACCGGCGAGCCAGACCCGGAGAACGTGGCCGGTATGGTGTTCCGCCGGCTGGCCGACGGCCCGGGCAACGACCGCGCCGCGCTGGTCGCGTTTCTGCGCCGGCCGCAGCGACCGCTGACACCAGCCGACCTGGCCCGCGTAACAGCCCAGGTGCTGGTCGTGCTCGGTGACCAGGATCCGGCCTGCCCGGGCGACGGCCTGGTCGCCGCGCTGCCGGACGCGCGGCTGGTCACGCTGCGCGGTGTCGATCACTTCGGCACCCCGGCCGACGTCCGCTGCATGCAGGCCGTGCTCGGCTTCCTGGGCTGCTGAGCCCGCCAGAAAACCGGCTCAGCCGGACAGCCCCAGCTCCGCGGCGGCCAGTTCGATGTCGGACCGGTAGGCCAGCAGCACCGGCAGCGACCCGGCGGCCAGGCCGGCGTCCAGATCCTGCGCGCCGAGGGCGAGCAGCGTCCTGGCCCACTCCAGGGTCTGCGCCACCGACGGGCGCTGTCGCAGGTCCAGCCGCCGAAGCGAGCCGACGAACGCGGCGATCTGCCCGGCCAGGTGCTCGGGAATGCCCGGCACCCGGGTCCGCACGATCTCCCGCTCCCGTTCGGCCGGCGGGTAGTCCAGGTGCAGGTACAGGCACCGGCGCCGCAGCGCCTCGGACAGGTCGCGTGCTCCGTTCGAGGTCAGGAAGACGGCGGGCACCTGCCTGCCGGTGACCGTGCCGAGCTCGGGTATCGAGACCTGGTAGTCGGAGAGCACCTCGAGCAGCAGCGCCTCGGTCTCGACGTCGAGCCGGTCCACCTCGTCGATCAGCAGCACCACCGGCTCGGCCGCGCTGATGGCCGCCAGCAGCGGCCTGGTCAGCAGGAACTCCTCGGTGAAGACGCCCGCCTCGGGCGGCCCCCCGGCCCGGCTCACCCGGTCGGCCAGCAGCCGGAGCAGCTGCTTGGAGTGGTTCCATTCGTACAGCGCCCTGGCCTCGTCGAGGCCCTCGTAGCACTGCAGCCTGATCAGCCTGCTGCCGGTCGCGGCCGCCGCGCTGGTGGCCAGCGTGGTCTTGCCCGTCCCGGCCGGCCCCTCGACCAGGACCGGCTTGCCCAGCTGCCCGGCCAGCCGCAGCACCGAGCAGGCGTGCTCGTCGGCGAGATAGCCCACGCCGCTCAGCAGCCCGGCGACCTCGGCGTCCGAACCCGGCGTCCAGGCACGCGCGCCGGCCGCCTGGACACCCTCGGTCATGCTGGCTCCCGCGACGCCGCGGCCCCCGGCCAGGACCGTTCGGTCCCAACTCTACAATTTTGCTCCCTTTGCCACCCCCGGCGGACCGGCTCACCGTCCGCGGTGGTGTCCGGCCCTTGATTCCGAACGGGCCGTGGAAAACCCTCGTCACCCACAGCGTGCCCGCCTATCCGGAGCCGTCGGCCTCACGGGTTAGCCTGGTGATGATGGTGGCGGTGCCCGTCGCGGCCGCGGCGGTGGCCGCCTCCGTTGCGCTGACCCCCAGAAAGGCCGGGCCATGCTCGCCGCCATAGAAGGCATGATCGCCGAGCTGCGCCAGATCGGCGTCCCGGTCTCGCTCGCCGAGCGGATCGACGCGGTGCACAGCCTGCGGCACCTGCCGGTCGGTGACCGCGCCACGGTGAAGGCCGCGCTGCGCGCGGTCCTGGTCAAGACGCACGACCACGAGCTCGCCTTCGACGCTGTCTTCGACCTGTACTTCACCTCCCAGCCCGCGCAGGTCGCGCCGGGTCCGGGCCACTCCGGGGCGGCGGAGCCCGGCCAGGACGGCCAGGGTGGTGAGGGCGGGCTGAGCGGCCAGAACGGCCACGGTGGTGGCGGAGGCCTTGGCTCCCTGGATGACGCGGCCCTGACCGAGCTGCTGCTGACCGCCCTGCGCGAGGGCAACGAGGTCATGATGCGCGCGCTCGCCGGCATGTTCGTGGACCGGCACGCCGGGATCGAGCCGGGCCGGCCGGTGGCCGGCACCTACTACGTGTTCCGCACGCTGCGGGCCGTCGACCCGGACCGGCTGCTGGCGCGGCTGGCCGAGCCCGGGGACCAGGCCCCCGGACCCGCCGCCGACCCGCTGGCGCGGCGGCTGGAGCTCGAGGGCTACGAGGCCCAGCTGGCCAAGTTCCGCCAGATGGTCGAGGCGCAGGTCCGGCGGCACCTGGTCGACGATCGCGGCGCCGCGGCCGTGGCCCGCACCCTACGCCGGCCGCTGCCGGAGGACGTGGACTTCCTGACCTCCTCCCGCGATCAGATCGCCGACATGCGCGCCGTGCTCGACCCGCTCACCCGCAGGCTGGCGACTCGGCTGGCGGCCAAGCGCCGCCACAAGCGGCGCGGCGCGCTGGACTTCAGGCGCACCGTGCGCCGGTCGCTGAGCACCGGGGGAGTGCCGGTCCGCCCGGCGTTCCGCAAGCCGCACCCGGCCAAGCCCGAGCTGTTCGTGCTGGCCGACATCTCCGGCTCGGTGGCCACCTTCGCGGCCTTCACCCTGCAGCTCATGTACGCGCTGCGGTCGCAGTTCTCCCGGGTCCGCAGCTTCGTGTTCGTGGACGGCGTGGACGAGGTAACCGACGTGCTGCAGCAGGCGCCCGACGTGGTCGAGGCGGCCCGGTACATCAACGCCGCGGGCAGCGGCGTCTGGCTGGACGGCCGGTCCGACTACGGCCACGCGCTGAGCACCTTCTGGGACGCCTGGGGCGAGCAGGTCCGCAGGCGCACCACCGTGATCGTGCTCGGCGACGCCCGTACCAACTACCACGACCCCTGCGAGGGCGCGCTCAAGGGCGTCAGCCAGCGTGCAGGCCACGTCTTCTGGCTGAACCCCGAACCCACCTCCGCCTGGAACAGTGGCGACTCGGTGATCGCCCGCTACCAGCCGTTCTGCGACGCGGTCTACGAATGCCGCAACCTCCGCCAGCTGCGAGCCTTCGTCGAAGACCTCGACTAGAGCGTGGCCATCAGCCCTAGCCGGTGACCGCATCGAGGAGCAGTTTCGCGGCGACCGTCGCCCCGTCGGCGCGGATCACGCCGGCCACGGTGGTCGCTCCTATGCGCGTCTCGGGCGTCAGGGCCGTCCGGAGCGCAGCCGACAGGGACCCGGCGGTCGGAACCGGGCCGTCGTGGGTCACGCCGATGCCCAGGTCGGCCACCCGGGCGGCCCAGTAGAGCTGGTCCGCCACCTGCGGCACGACCACCTGGGGCGCGCCGGCCCGGGCGGTCGTCGTGGTCGTGCCCGCGCCGCCGTGGTGCACCACGGCGGCTACCCGGCGGAACAGCGCCTGCTGGTTGACCTCGCCGACGGCGAGGCAGTCGTCCTGATCGTCGACCAGGGCGAGGTCGGCCCAGCCGGTCCCGAGCAGGACGCGGCGGCCCTGGGCCCGGACCGCCTCGACGACCGCCCGGGCGACCTCCTCCCCCTCGCGCAGGGGCATGCTGCCGAAGCTCACGTACA
>DAIOWL010000094.1:4657-12517 GCA_036758545.1 Streptosporangiaceae bacterium
CAACATCCGCCAGCTCCGCGCCTTCGTCGAAGACCTCGACTAACCCCGCCATCAGCCCCAGCCGGTGACTGCGTCGAGTAGCAGCTTCGCGGCCACCGTCGCCCCGTCGCTGCGGATCGTGGCGGCCACGGCGGTCGCTCGTGCGCGCGTCTCGGGCGTCAGGGTCATCCCGAGCGCGGCCGACAGAGACTCGACGGTCGGAACCGGACCGTCGTGGGCCACGCCGATGCCCCGGACCGCTTCGATGACGGCCCGGGCGACCTCCTCCGCCTGGCGCATGGGCATGCTGCCGAAGCTCACGTACACCGGTGGCGCGCCGGCGTCCAGGAACGCCTCCAGCTCTTCCGGGAGCGGGCGTTCGTCCGGCAGGATCCACGCCCCGGTCTGCACCACGTTGAAGTCGGCCGGCTCCGGCCAGGGGCCCAGCGTCGGGTCCGCCGCCAGCCACGGGTGGTCGGTGGAAACATAGTCGCGGACGTTGTCCACCGCGGGCAGGCCGAGCGACGCCCGGTAGGCGTTGACCGGCGCGCCGAACACCGCGTTCATGCTCTGAGCGTGCAGGTCCCACAGCACCCGGTTGTCGGTCACGTCGGGCGGGACCGGCTGGCCGTGCAGGCTCAGCGGCGGGTAATGAGACGACGGCAGGAAGCACGGGGCGTAGGCCGCGTACATGTAGCGGATGCCACGTTTCTCGCTTACCGCCTGCGCGCCGGCCGCGGCCGTGGTCAGGCCGGCTGCCACGAGCACGTCACATCCCTCGGCCGCCCCGGCGACCGCGTCGGCCTGCCCGGCGATCACCCCGGCCGCCAGGTCCGCCGCCGACGGTGGCGTCTTCCCGGCGAACACCTGACGCACCATCTCGCGCACCGACTGGCCGGCCGGCACCAGCGGCACGCCGACGCGGGCCAGCAGGTCCGCGAAGTCCGGCGGCGCGCACACCCGTACCTCCGCGCCGAGTGACCGCAGTGCCCCCGCGAATCCCACCATCGGCTCGACGTCTCCGCGTGACCCGTACGTTGACAACAACACACGCACTTGCCGTCCCCCATTTCCGTAGGTTCTGGGTCCAGCCTGCGATTATGCGCCACGACCCGGGTCTTGCGGCAAGTCCCCTACCGTGCTATAGATTGAAAGTGGAGAGGACTGTGGCCTCTCCTTTTTGTTGGGACCATAACCCCTGCCGGTTTGTTTGGGACGATAACGCCAGCCGGCTCGCTGCGCAGCCCTCACCTGCCTCACAGGCACCACCGGCCGCTACCGTCTACGGCCGGTCCGGGGGTTGTGTGCCCTTACCCCCGTCTTGCGGGGGTTAGGTGCCACAGCCCCCGCTACCCAGCTAGCATGACCGCCGCGACCATCGCGTTCTGCGCGCCAGAGCCGCAAAACGGGGGTAACTGTCCACGGTCCTGGCCGCCGCCCGGCGGCCGCATCAGCAGTCACGCCAGCCCCGCCGGAGCACGCCACCGCGGGCGGGCAAGCTGCATGAACGCGGCAACTGATCCGGTCGGCCTCCCGGCGGCGTAATTAGGGTGTCGGCGATGCAGCGCCGGCCCGTCCGCGTTTCCGCGGAAACGTCCCACGCCATGGCGTCACGATAGCCCCGCGGAAACGCGGCCCTCAGGCGGGCTGCCACGTCCTCAGGCGCCGGGCACGTCCTCAGTCGGCCGGCATCGCGCTGACCGCGTCCCTGATGTAGCGCCTGATGGCCAGGTCCTCGATCCGGTCGAGCCTGCGCACCAGGTCGCGGAGTTCGGCCAGGAACGCGGCCCGGCGGGCGGCCAGATCATCGCCCTCGAGCAGCCCTCGGTTCCTGGCCAGCTGCAAGGCCGTCTGGAACAGCAACGCCGATACCGACTCCGAACTGCGCAGCCGGTGCTGGGCCACGTACTGCCGCCCGAGGCCGAGCGCCTCGCGGACCACGTCGGAATCGGCAGTCACCGGCCCGGAATCGTGCACCAGTACGTCGGCGACGAGCCGGTACGCCTCGACGAACGGCCGCACCACCACGTGGGACACCAGCGGCCGCATTCCGGCCAGCAGCTCGTCGGCCGCCGCGGGCCCGGACCGCAACCGCGCCTCCCACGACGGATCGTGCCGGGCCATCTCCGCGGCGACCTGGCGCCGGTGCTCGTCCCGCTCCTTGAAATAGAACTCGAACTTCAGCAGGTCACGGAGCCGCGCGATCTCATCCCAGAACGCGTCCACTGGATCGCGAGCCGAGCCCCCCTCCGAAGCAGAAACAGATACCGGATCGAAGGCTGACTCGCCCGCCCGGAGCACGGCGAGCTCGCACAGCGCCGTGTCGAGCAGGAAGTGGATCAGCGAGTTCCGGTAGAACGTCGCCGCGAGCTGGTGCTCGGGCCCGATCAGCCACACCGGATCGCGGCCCTCCCCGACGAAGCTCACCACCCCGCCCGCCACCAGCGCGTCCAGCGTCGCCCGCACCGCCGCGGCCCCGGAAGCCCCCGAAGCCCCCGAAGCCCCCGAAGCCCCGGAGACCCCAGCGGCCCCGGTCAGCGCCCTGGCGCTCGCCGTCCGCGGTACCGAACGGCTCTCCAGGTAGTCCATCCCGTCGGCGAGCCCCAGCCGGATCTGGCCGAACGTCAGGCCGGCTCCCTGCATGGCCAGCAGCACGGTGGTGACCAGGGCCGTCGCCGTCACCGGCATGCCCTGGTTGATCCGCCACGCCACCTCGAACGCGGTCTTCTGCAGGGCCAGCCGCCGCCCTGCCGGATCAGCACCAGCCGGATCATGAGCCGCCACACCACCGACAGGACCGAGGCACGAGGACAGCAGCAATGGCTCGTCGAACCGCACGTAGACCTTGCCGTAGTGGCGCGCCCCCTGCGCCTTGATGAAGCCGTACAGCCAGCCGAACCCTTCCGGCTTCTTCGTCCCGCCCTTGGCGTAGTCGGCGTACTCGGAGATCTCGTGCAGCTGGTCGAACGTGATCGACACCGGCAGCAGCACGATGTCGTCCACCCGCCCGGACAGGTAGACGTCGGCGGCGTAGGACAGCAGGCCGAGCCGCGGCGGCAGCGCCTTCCCCGTCCGTGACCGGGTCCCCTCGATGGACCACGACAGGTTGAACCGTTTCTCGAGCACGTACCCGACGTACTCGCGCAGGACGTACTTGTACAGCGGGTCGTCGCTGGTCGAGCGCCGGATGAAGATCACGCCGGCCCGGCGCATCAGCGCGCCCATCGGCCCGAACGCCATGTTGATCCCGGCGAACAGGTGGGCGGGCGGCAGGCCGAGCTCCTGCATGGCGGCGGAGAGCACGAGCGTGTCCAGGTTGGACCGGTGCGACCACAAGAAGATGCCCGGATGGCGCTCCATCGCCGCGCGCACCCGTTCCACCTGGGACTCGTCGTAGTCGATCTGCGGATCGAAGCCGCGCTGGAAGATCAGCCGGCCGACGGTCGGCATGACGTCGATGAGCCGGCGGCTCCAGCCCGCGGCGAGCTCGTCCAGGATCTCCCCGGCCTCCGCCAGCGAAGCCGGAGAGCCATCAGGCCCGCGCCGGACCGAGCGCAGCCCGTTCCGGAACCGGCGGGAGGACAGGATCTCGTCCTTGACCAGGCTCGGCGTCTTGTACCTAGGGCCGCGGAGCCGGTACTCGGCCTGGTCAAGCGTAAGCGTGGCCCGGCGGGCCACGTAGGCGGCGAAGTCGTCGTCGTCGGTGGTCTCGGCCCAGCGCTGCCGCAGCGACCCGAGCGTGGCGGGCTCCCCGGCCAGCACCACCGCCCGCCCCGGCTGGCGCGCCAGGATCCGCTGCTGCTGCCGTTCGCTGGGGTGGTACGGGTCGTGTCCGGGCCGCAGGTCGGCCACCCGGGCCACGCGCCGGCCCCCGTGCTCCTCCGGCAGCCAGGCGACCCGCACCGGGACCAGCCGGACGTCCTCGTCGCCGTCCAGCAGCGACCGGGGCAGCCCTTCGCCCCCCGGTCCCAGGCTGACCGGCGGCACCGAGCTCCCGCCGGCCGCCGCGATCCGCTCCCGGATCAGCCGCGCCTCGGTCGGCGTCGAGGCCTGGGTGAGCACCACGGTGCCCGGCTGGCCGGCCGCGTCGGCGAGCAACCCCGCCAGGTCGTCCGCCGAGGTCACGGCGCCGTCCCGGGGGCAGGCCATTCGGCGAGCAGGTGCACGTACGCCATGCGGATCTGTTCGATCCGCTCCCGCAGGTCCCGCACCGTCCAGTCGGCCGTGCTGATCGGCGGCAGCACCGTCACGTCCACCGTGCCCGGGTTGAGCGTGGTGGAGTTGCGCCCGGCTATCGAGTCGGAGTTCCTGATCACGATCGGGACGATCGGCAGGCCGGTCGCCATCGCGATCCGGAAGGCGCCCTTCTTGAACGGGCCGACCGACTGGGTGTCCAGCCGGGTCCCCTCGGGCGCGACCACGATCGACAGCCCCTTGCGCGCCGCCTCCTCGATGGGCGCCAGGGCGGCCACCGCCGAGGCGGTGTCGGCCCGGTCGATGAACGCCGCGTCCATCAGCTTGCCGAGCGGGCCGACCAGCGGGTTGGTCTCGAGCTCCTTCTTGGCGATCCCGGTCCAGTTGTCCTTGATCAGCGCGGCCACGATGAAGATGTCGAAGTTGTTCCTGTGGTTGAACAGGAACACGGCGGGCCGTTGCGCGGTCAGGTTCTCCTCGCCGGTGACGTTCAGCTTCACGCCGTTCAGCTCGAGCAGGGCTTGCGGCCAGTACCTGGTCAGGAAGTTGACCCCGGTACGTTTGTTCCTGGTCAGCACGCCCAGGCCCACCGCGCCGGCCGCCACCGGCACGAGCGAGCCGATCGCGGCCAGGTTGCGGACCCGGCCCAGCGGGCCGCCGCCGCCCCGGCTGCTGAGCCGCAGGATGGGCCAGCCGCGCCGCTCGGCCACCTTGGTCAGCTTCGGCCCCGGGTTGACCGGCCGCGGGTTGCCGACCAGGTGCATCAGGGCGAGGTCCTCGTCGCCGTCCGCGTAGAAGTAGCTGGACCGCAGGTCGACCCCGTGCTCGGCGGCGAACTTCTGCACGCTGGTGGCCTTGCTGGTGCCCCAGATCACCGGGCGCTGGACCTCGCCGGTCAGCACGCCGTGCTCGTCGACCACGAACCTGTTGCACACCACGTGGTCGATGCCGAGGTAGCGGGCCACCGGCTCGGCCTGCATGCTCAGCGCGGACGAGCTCAGCACCACGGTGTGGCCGCGGCGCTGGTGGGCGCGGACCAGCTCGCGCATCTCCGGGTAGATAAGGTCGGCCACGGACTGCCGGAAGATCCGCTCGCCGACCTCGTCGACGTCTTCGGCCAGCCGGCCCTTGGTCGTCCGCACCGCGCCCGCGATCACGTTCTCGAACTGGTGCCGGCCCAGCCGGTACTCCACCGCGAGCTGCATCATCTGCAGGAACTCGG
Source organism: Streptosporangiaceae bacterium (assembly GCA_036758545.1). Lineage (GTDB taxonomy): Bacteria > Actinomycetota > Actinomycetes > Streptosporangiales > Streptosporangiaceae > Palsa-504. Next base: position 10,053 of record DAIOWL010000094.1, read on the forward strand.
CCGCGCCGACCTCCCGGCGGCGCAGCCTGTCCCTGGTGACCGCGGCCACGGTGAACCCGGCCACCAGCGTCCCGTCCAGGTCGAAGAACGCGCCGACAGCAGGGCCCGGCGGGCTCGCGTCGACCTCGGCCACGGAGCCGGGCAGGCGCAGCGGGCCGGTCATGAGGTCCGCCGTCCCAGCTCCACGATCTCGTCGAACCCGGCCTGGAGGCACTTCTCCAGCTGGTCCCCTGCGGCGAACGACGCGGTGTCGTAGCGGAACGCCACGGTGCAGGTGCCCGCGCGGGAGATGAGGATCGCCATCATGGCCACCCGCGGCAGCGGCCCGAGCCCGTACTGCCGGTCCACCCGCGCCCCGGCCAGGAAGGTCTCCTGGGCGTAGCCCGGCACGTTGCTGGCCTGGATGTCCGGCGGGGTGATCCGGTCGATGACCTCGTGCAGCGCCTCGTCGGGGAGCAGGGACAGCACCGGCGCCAGCTGGCCGATCACGTCGATGGCCGGCTCGCTCCGCCCCGCGATGACCTGCTCGCGGACCTGCCGCATCCGCTCGACCGGATCGGACTCGCCGACCGGCGCCGCGATCGTGAGGCCGGCGAACCTGTTGCCCGACGCCGGGTCATCCGCACCGCGCAGGCTGACCGGCAGCGCCAGCGGGACCGCGTCGACCGGAACCCCGAGCACCTCGTGGTATCGGCCGAGCCCTCCGCACAGCGCGGCCAGGTAGGCGTCATTGACGGACGCCCCGAAAGCCTTGGCCGCCGCGCGCAAGTCGGCGAGGGGCAGCTCGAGCACGACCGTTCGGCTGACCAGGCTACGGCGGCGCAGCAGTGGCGACGGCTCGGCCGGCGGCGGGCTGAGCACGCGGCGGACCGAATCCGCGAACCCGACGGCCTCGGTGACCGTGGCGCCGGGCTGCGTGATCAGCCGGGCGGCGGTGCCCGCCGCCCGGCCCAGCAGCTTGCGCCCGGCCGCGAACGTGGTCTCAGGCAGCTGCCTGATGCTGTCCCGCAGCAGGTCGGCGCCGCTCACGTCGCGGGGAACCGGCACCGGCGGCATCGGCCGCGGCTCCGGGTCCCGCTCGGTGTCGTAGACCTGCTCGAACAGGGCGATCCCGCCCAGCCCGTCGGTGATCGCGTGGCTGAGCTTGGTCAGCAGCGCGGATTTTCCGCCCTCCAGGCCCTCGACGTACACCGCCTCCCACAGCGCGCGCGAGGTGTCGAGCGGCGACTGCAGGGTCACTTCGGCCAGGTCGAGCAGCTGGCGCAGCGTGCCCGGGGCGGGCAGCGCGACCCGGCGCAGGTGGTAATCGAGGTCGAAGTCGGGATCGACCACCCAGCGCGGCCGGGTGGCGGGCAGCGGCGGGATCACCACCTTCTGCCGCATCCTGATGACCACCCGGCTGGCCCGGTCCATCGCCTCGCGCAGCCGGCCCCAGTCGGCCGGGCCGTCGAGGATCTCCAGGTTCAGGAACGCCGAACGCGTGGCCGGATACGCCTCACCGCGGTGCAGCAGGTAATCCAGCGGGCTGAGCTCGTCGGCCATGCGGGCCCCCTGAAGGACGCGGACTATATGGTGAAAACCTTACGTCGGCGGCCGGGACACGCACTGGGCCAGGTACAGCTGCTCGCCGAGCGAGTTCATCAGCTCAAGCTGGGTCTCCAGGTAGTCGATGTGGAGTTCCTCGTCCGCCATGATCGTCTCGAGCAGGATCGCGCTCGTGGTGTCGTGGCGTTCCCGGCACAGCGCGATGCCGGGCCTGAGCCGCTCGGCCACTTCCAGCTCGATGGCCAGGTCGGCCTCGAACTGCTCGCGGATGGTCTGGCCGATGCGCACCGAGAACAGCCGCTGGTAGTTCGGCAGGCCGTCCAGCAGCAGGATCCGGTCGGTGAGGGCCTCGGCGTGCTTCATCTCGTCGAACGACTCGGCGCGGGTGTGCGCGGCCAGTTCGGTGTAGCCCCAGTTGTCCTGCATCTTCGAGTGCAGGAAGTACTGGTTGATGGCGGTCAGCTCGCTGGTGAGCTGTTCGTTCAGCAACTGCAGGACTTCAGCGTCCCCGAGCATGGACGTCCCCTCCCGTTTCTGGTGTCCGGAGCCTATACCGTACAGTCATCCGAACCTTCGCTACCGGAATGGCGACGCCGCGATGTCTCTCGTCCTTGCCGCCGACTACCGAGTGCCCGATTTCGACCACTGGTGGGCCGCGCTCGCCGATGATCTGCCCCGGCTGCCCAGCCTCGGCGCCCACCACATCGTGGTCTACCGCTCGCTCGAGGACACCAGCCGCGTCTTCGTGACCATCGGGTTCAGGGAGCGTCCGCCGGTCGACGCGCTGCTGCGGTCGCCGGTCATGTTCGCCTGGTTCGATTCGGCCGGGGTGGACGAGCTCCCGCCGATGTTCGCCGGCGAGGTGGTGGAGAAGTTCGACCTCGGCGCGCAGGCCAGGCCGGCCGGGGATCAGGGTTCCG
>DAIOWL010000095.1:0-5855 GCA_036758545.1 Streptosporangiaceae bacterium
CGTCCCGTCGGTGCGGATGTAGACCTCGGCGAGGAAGTCTGCCTCGGTGTGATGGACGAGGCGACCCAGCCCGGGATGATCCGCGAGCACCTGGTGCACGTCGTCGCCGGATCGCGGGTAGTCGGCCACCAGATGGCGCCAGTGCACGGCAAGCAGGGTGCCCTCCGGCTCGAGCGCGGCAACCGCCTTCTTCAGGACCCGCTCCAGGTCGTGATCCCCGAAGTAGTACAGGAACTCGGAGAACACAATGAGGTCGAAGCGACCGGCCGGCCAGCCGCGGGGCAGCTCGCGCTGCTCGACCCGGACATGGGGAAAGTCTGCGGTGCGCCGGGCGGCTGTGCGGACCGCGGCGGCCGCCACATCGCAAGACAGCAGCGCGTCGCAGCGCCCAGCGAGCATCCGGGTGAGCACCCCGATGGAGCAGCCGGGCTCGAAGGCGCTGCGGTACCGCGCCGCCGGGAACAACGCCAGGCTGACCGCGTATTTGCGCTGCTCGTACCAGCGATCCTCGAAGCCCCACGGGTCGGCCGCGGCCTGGTACATGGCGTCGAAGTAGGCCGGGGGCAGCGTCACCGGAATCGTCATCGCAGCAGCACCTCGTGCGGTCGGGTGAAGTGCGCCACGATTCCCGGCGGGAGCACCGGACCCGTGGCGCCCGCGCGGTCGGTCAGCTGGCTGGCGAAGGCCTGGATCGCATCTGCTTTCAGCACCGCGACATCCGCGGGCAGCAATATCTGGCAGGCCCGCGGCCAGGGGACCCGGCGATCCGCGGGTTTCGCCCAGTGCCACATCCAGATCGGATAACTCAGCACCTGCCCGGTCGCCCGCCGGGCCGCGCGGCCCGCCGCCTCGTGGTCGGCGTGGGCATCCCCTTCCCAGGGCGCCAGGCACACCGCGAATCCGGCGCACAACTCGCGCAGGCGGGCGGCCAGCTCGTCCTCACGGCCGCTGAGTCCGGTATCGGGGAGACGCAGCCGGATCACCTCGATGTCCCCGGCCCCCAGCACGTGCCGGGCGGCGACCGATTCCGCCGTCCTGACCCGGGCAATGGCCTCTGGATCGGCCCCCGGATGCGACGCCTCGCCGTCCGTGACTGCGATCAGGCGCAGCCGGGCCCCCGCGGCCGCGAGCATGGCCATCGTCCCGCCCACGCCGAGGATCTCGTCATCCGGATGAGCGGCGACGATCACGGCACTCGGCCAGCCCAGCGGATCAACGGCCGGAAGATGGCTCAGCCTGGCCCAGGTCTTCCAGGTTTCCTCGGCGGTTCCGGGCAGGTCGATGCGGTTCGGCGCGGCCGGGGCTGCGCTCTGATCTACCACGCGGGACCGCTGCCGGCCACGAGCGTGCCGAGCTCGGCCAGGTCTCGTTCGGCGTGATGCTGCCGCAGGTACACGGTGAGGTCCGCGACCCGGCGCGAATGCGCCTCGTCGTGGCTCAGCGGCCCGGCCCCGAGCGCCCGGCCCACCCGGTGCATGACCTCGGTGGCCGTGGCCTCGACCAGCGCGCGCAGCCGGAGGGCACGCAGACGGCCGCCGCCCTCCCGGTCAGCCGGGTCGGCGTCGATCCCGGCGGCCGCCGCGTCGAGGGCCGACCGCGCGGTGTGCAGGGCGATGTCGACGGCGCCCAGGTGCGCCACGGCGTGCGGTCCCACATCGCGCTCGGCCGCGGCGGCCAGCAGCGTCCGCCCGACCCCGCGGGCCCCGCCGTACCAGCACGCGGCCACCCCCGCGCCGCCATGCGCGAAGCCTGGCCGGTTAATATAACGGCCGGGCTCGCCGACCGGTTGCCCCGAGATGTTGGTGAACTCCACGTCGAGCGTGTCGCTGGCGGCCATGCCCGTGGCCGGCCACGAACCGGGAACAGGAGACAGATCGCGGGTACTGACCGCGAACAGCCGGTTCCCGTCCGGCGCCGCCGCGGTCACCAGCGCGTCGGTGCAGGAACGTGCCCCGGAACAGTACTGCTTGGTGCCGTCCAGCCGCCAGCCATGACCGGTCCTGGTGGCTATCAGCCCGGGGCCGGGCGGCTGCGCGGCCCAGACCCCCCAGCGGCTCCCGGCTGGCGGCGGACTGGCGCCGAGCTCGGCCAGGATCGCGATGGCGTCAGCATGCCCTTCGGCGAGCCGGGCCAGGGAGAGATCTTCCTCCGCCAGCCCGGCCAGGGCAGCCCAGCGCTCACCTGTCTGGCCGCTACCCGGCAGCGGCAGGTCCAGCCGGCCCGACCGGACCGCGTGGGCAAAGGCCGCAGCGGTGGCGGCGCCGGACCACGAACTGGCGTGTTCATCACCACCAAGCGCACCCGTCGTGGTGAGCGTCCGGCCAGAACTGATCATTTCCACCCCCTCGGGAGTTCCCGAGCTGCCCGCCGCCGGACCGGGCAAACATCCGGTGCCGCCCCGAGGGCCGCAGAATCGCCAGGACGCGGTTTAGGCCCGCGAACCGCGGCCAGCCCGGAGCGCCATGCGGCTCATTTCCCGTCTCGAGCAGGAGTCCCGTCTTGACCGCCTGGTGTCCGCGGGCGGCCCGGCTGATCCGGCCGGGAAGGCTGCGCGCCACGCTCAATGCGGCCAGCTGGTTTGCTCGGCCTCGGTCACCGGGTCGCGCGTCATCAGCCTGGCCCCCGCTGCGCTCGCGATTTGCGGCGTGGCGCCGGCTCCGGCGAGGGCGAGCGGGACGCGGCGGGCGAGTGCGGCGAGCTCGTCCCGGAGCGGCTCGAGGTTCTCCGGGACGGTGGCGGCGAGGACGATCAGGTCGGGCCGCGATCTGTCGGCGGCGCGTGCCAGTTCCTCGACCGGGGTGCTGGTCCCCAGGTAGTCGATCCGCCATCCGTTGCGGTTGAGCACGATGCCGAAGATCATGAGCGCCAGGTCATGCAGCTCGCCGGGCGGGCAGGCAAGCAGGGCCTGCGGTCCGTGCCCGCTTCCCCAGCCGCGGGCCAGCCCCGCGAGCCGACCGCGGAGGAGGTTGCTGGCGAAATGCTCCTGGGCGATGCTGGCCGTGCCGCGCCGCCAGCGCTCGCCGAGGTCGGCGAGGTAGGGCAGCACGATATCCCGCAGGACGGCCGGCAGGGACAGGTCAGCCACGAGCCGGTCCAGTACGGCCTGCGCGGCCGGCTCGTCGAAAGCGTCCAGCGCTTGCCGGAGCGCGGCCAGGGGCTCACTCCCCGCCAGCGCCGCGGGGGGCGGCCCGGCGGGCTGGCCGGGAGGGGGACTTGCGCCGCCGTCGAGCGCGGCGCGTGCCGCCTCGGCCGCGGACAGCCCGTCGGCGAGATAGGCCTGCATTCGGCGGATCCGCGACTCATCGGCCTCGGAGTACAGCCGGAAGCCGCCGGGGGAGCGGACCGGCTGCAGGAGACCGTATCGGCTCTCCCAGGCCCGCAGCGCGTGGTCGCTGACCCCGAGGCGGCGGCTCAGCTCGCCGATGCGCAGCAGCGGGCGGTCTGAGGGAGAGTCCACGGGGACACTATACATTCTCTAGACAGAAATTTGACATCCTCTTCCGGAAGAGCGAAGCTTATCCTTGAACGAACTCTCGACAAACTCTAGACAAGCCCGCATGCGGGCGGGCGGCAAGGAGAAGGTATGCGACGGCTCAAGTATCTGGCGGCAGCCGTGGCGGTAACGGGCCTGCTGACTGGCCCGGCGGTCACGGCGGCGTCGGCGTCGGCGTCACAGGGCGCGGGGGCTCAGGCCGCTGCGGGCGTGCACCTGCACGGCGGGACGACCGCGGTCACCACGGCGCCCGGCATCGCGTCCGCGCTGGTCCAGCACGGCATCGTGCCGCTTGCCACCTGGCCGGGCAGCCAGTCGGTGCTGTCCGGAAAGAGCGGCCCGGCGGTGCGGTTCGCGTTCCCGGTGACCGGGGGCCGGGTGACCCTGAGCCCGCTGGGCGGCAAGGTCCATCACGGCGGCGGGATCTTGTTCGTCAACGCGAAGAACGGGAAGAAGATCGAGGTCAGCCGGTTCACCATCGACCTGACCCGCGACGGCCTGACCGGGATCGTGAACGGCAACCCCACGGCACGGGTGCCGCTGTTCCGCCTGGACCTGTCGCACGCCAGGCTCGCGGCGGGCAGGCACCTCGTCACCGCGCGGGGAATCGGCCTCAAGCTCACCTCGGCCGCGGCCAAGGCGCTCAACGCTGCGCTGGGAACCAGGCTGTTCTCGGCCGGCCTCGACCTGGGCACCGCGACGACCCTTCTCCGGTTCTAGGGCCGGCCTGCACCTGGCGGCTGTGCCGCCACGCCAGACAGGAAACCGTGACGGTCACCTGACACGGATCCAGGCGCATCCGACCAGAAGCAAGAAAGAAAAAGAGGAGTTCGAAGATGGCCCGCTACCACGCGAGCGTGGAGTCTCGCAGTTCAGCTGCCGAGACGTTCGGGTACCTGGCAACCTTCAGCAATGCGGCCGGATGGGACCCCGGCGTGCTTACCGGCGAACAACTGGATCCTGGCCCGGTCAGGGCCGGCAGCCGCTTCCGGCTCGTGGTGCCGTTCCTCGGGGTGCGCATGTCCCTGACCTATGAGGTCATCGGGTTCGTGCCAGGCCGGGAGGTGCTCCTGGCCGCCGCCAGCGGCCTGCTGCGGTCCACCGACCAGATCGTGGTGACGGGGGACACGGACGGCTCGACGGTCAGCTATGACGCCGAAGTGCTGCTGCGGGGCCCGCTGCGGCTACTCGACCCCCTCCTGCGGCCGGGTTTCCGCGCGGTGGCCCAGCGGGCGGCCGCCGGGCTCGCGCACGTCCTCTCCACGCGCCCGCCGGGTCCTGGCGCTGCACCGCCCGGGGCAGCGGCTCCATCCGGCGGGACCCCGCAACGGGCGGGAGGCACGCCGTGACCCGTTTCGGACCCGCGGTGGATGCGGTGCTGGAGGCGTGCGTGATCCCTGGCTTTTCCCGGATCGGCCTGGCGGTGCGGTCCCGGCTGCTACCTGAGTTCGCCGCTGCCCCTCCCGCTGCCGGCGGGAAGGTCGTCCTGATCACCGGCGCGACCTCCGGGATCGGGTACGCGGCAGCCGCCGCGCTGGCCCGGCAAGGCGCCGCGATCTACTTTCTCGCCCGGGACCGCGGCCGGGCGGAGCGGGCCCGGCGTGGCATCGCCGCGGCATCCGGCAGCACGAGTATCAGCTACGGCCTGGCGGACCTCGAAGATCTCGACGCGGTTCGCGCCTTCGCCCGCCAGTTCCGCGCCACCCATGACCGGCTCGACGTACTCATCCATAACGCGGGCGCCGTCCACCCCGAGTTCCGCACGGACGCGGCCGGGACCGAGCTGACGATCCTGGGGCAGGTGGTCGCGCCGTTCCTGCTGACACACCTGCTGATGCCCGCACTGCTGGCCGGCGCTCCCTCCCGGGTGATCACCGTCTCCTCCGGCGGGATGTACACCCAGCGCCTCGACCCTGCCACGCTGCAGTCGCCCGCGTCGCATTACCAGGGCGTCACCGCGTACGCGCGGGCCAAGCGGGCCCAGGTCGCGCTCAGCAGGGAGTGGGCCCGGCGGCTCGCCGGAACCGGGGTCGCCTTCCACGCCATGCACCCCGGCTGGGTGGACACCCCCGGGGTCGCCGCCGCGCTGCCGGGCTTCCGCCAGATCATGCGGCCGATCCTGCTCTCACCCGAGCAAGGCGCCGACACGATCATCTGGCTGGCCACCGCGCCCGAGGCGTGCCTGGGCAGCGGCCGGTTCTGGCACGACCGGCGCGCCCGGCCCGAATACGTGCTGCCGCGGACGCGGGAGAAAGACCCCGCCGCCGCACGCGAACTGTGGGACCACCTGGCCGCGATCACCGTCGCGGACCGGCCGGACCGGGGAAGCCAGGGCAGCCTCGCAGTACGAGGTGACAGGGGC
>DAIOWL010000095.1:5955-12443 GCA_036758545.1 Streptosporangiaceae bacterium
CGAGTTCCGGTCGGTACGCTCAGCCGCCGGGCGCCAGTCGTCGGTTACGAATCATGCGACCTGAGGCTACTTATCTGAGCCGGGAAGGCCGGCGTGGCGGCGCACGGCGGCGGCGAGGTTGTCCGGGTCCGCGGCCGTCAGCGTCAGGCCCGGATGGCGGATCAGGCCGAGCGGGTCGATGCCGCGCACCGGTTCGGTGAAGAGCAGGCAGACTCCGCGGGCGGCGGTGGAGCCGAAGGTCAGGCCGTGATCGGCCAGCGACAGCCGCGGGCCGATCGCGCGGTGCCAGCGATAGGGGCCGGTGACGCGCACAGCTCGCACGTTCGCCGGCGTCGTGCGGCAGACCCACGGCCCGAAACAGGCAACCAGACAGCCGGCCGCGACGGTGACGTGCGCCGTCTCCGGGGTGACCCCGAGCGCGGCCAGGGGCACCCGGAACCGCGGGTCGAAGGCCATCTCGAACTGCTCGGCGTCCGGCCCGGCTGTCTGTGCTCCGGCAGCCGGCTCGGATGCGGTGCCTAGCACCGCGTCGAGGGCTGCGGCCGTGGCCGGGTTCAGGCCACCTGATCCACGCCAGCGGACCCGGCCGGCCCGGTCCACCAGGAACAGCCAGATCGTGCTGCGGTCCTCGATGCCCAGCGGGGCCGTCACCCGGCGGACGTCGGTGTACACCGTCAGGGTGCGCCGCCGTACCGCCTCGTCGCCGATCGCCGCCGCCATGCCGCCGTCGATGGCCGGGCGGGCGGGTGCCCACTGCAGCCCGATCGCCGGAAGCTCAACGAAGCGGAGCCCGGGGTCGGCCGCCGCCCGCTGTTCCAGCCAGGGCACCCACGTGTCGACCAGCTTCTGCTGATCACGCCGGAAGGCGATCAGGACGACGTTGCGCTCACCGGGCAGGCCGGCCGGCAGTGTCACCTCGCGCCCGCTAAGGTCACGCGCCGCCAGCTGCGGAAACGACACCCCGTTCATGATCTGAGGGTACGCCGGGACGCCGCTCGCCGGAGTCCGGCGCCTGTGCGGGCCTGGGGACGGCGAACCTGCTGCCCGTCCGGCGCTGGGTACCGCGAGGTCGGTGGGTCCGAGCTTTCGCGGACTCGTGCGGCGGCGGCCACGCCCGGCGCGGCGCTGGTGACGCCGACTGGCATGACGAGCATGTCCCGTCCCGGCGCCTCTGGAAGCCGGTCTTCGCGGCGAGCCGAGATAGCGACGGTCGCGCCGCGGCATAGCAGTTCGCGTGCCACGGCGACGCCGATTCCGCTGGACCTCCCGGCGGCCCAGGCGGCCTTGCCGGTCAGCGTCATGCCGGGCACCTGGTCATCTGGAGCTGGCTGACCCCGAGGTAGCCGCCGCGGAAGCCGGCCTCGGAGTAGGCGAGGTAGAACTCCCACATGCGGCGGAAGGCCTGGTCGAAGCCCTGGGCGCGGATGTGCGGCCACTGGTCGTGGAAGCGTTCTCGCCACAGCCGCAGGGTCCGGGCGTAGTGCGGCCGCAGCTCGCGCCGCCGCGTCACGTGCAGCGTGGTGTGGCCTGCCAGGACATCGTCGACCGCCTGCAGGGACGGGATGATGCCGCCGGGGAAGATGTGCTTCTGGATCCAGCTGAAGCTGCGCCGGGTGGCGAGGAAGCGGTCGTGGGCCATGGTGATGGCCTGGATGCCGATCTTGCCGCCGGGAGCGAGGAGCCGGTCCAGGGCCGTGAAGTAGGCGGGCCAGTAGGCCTCCCCGACGGCCTCGATCATCTCGACGCTGACGATCGCGTCGTACTCGCCGTCGACCTCGCGGTAGTCCTGCACGCGCACCTCGGCGAGCCCGGAGAGCCCGGCAGTTGTCACCCGCTCGCGGGCCAGCCGCGCCTGCTCGCGGGAGAGGGTGATCGCCGTGACGCGGGCACCGCGCTGCGCGGCGCGGATGGCAAGCGAGCCCCATCCGCACCCGATCTCCAGCATGCGAGTGCCGGCCTGGACGCCCGCGAGGTCCAAGATGCCGTCGATCTTGCGCAGCTGCGCTTCCTCCAGCCCGGTGGCCGCCGCGATCGGGCCGCTGTCGTCGAACCAGGCGCAGGAGTAGCACATCGTCGGGTCCAGGAACGCGGCGAACAGCTCGTTGCTGAGGTCGTAATGGGCCGCGATATTGGCCCGCGAGCCGTCCAGGGTGTTCTCCTGGAGTGGCGGGACGGCCCTGTCGGCCAAGCCACGCAGCCGCTGCAGGGGGGCCGGGATCAGCGTGGTCACCCGCGAGGCGAACGGCGTCAGCAGGTCGGCCAGGTCGGTGCCGGAGCCGGGCCGCCAGTCCCCGGCCATGTAGGCATCACCGAACCCGATCTTCGCGTCGCGGCCCAGCCGGGCGAAGAACGCCGCGGGGCGGATGACCTCGAACTCGGGTGACGCCGGCGAGCCCCCGCCGAGCACCCGGCCGTCGGGATAGGTGACGCGGACGGGCACCCGGGCGACGGCACGCTCGAAGATCAGCCGGGCGATGGTGGCGCGGATGGGCGTCTGCGGGCGGGCGGCGAGCGCGGGCCAGCGGATGGAGGTGGAGACGGTCATGTTCAGACCCCTGCCTGTCGGATGTGGTGTGGGTGAGGGCGGACGGGCAGGCCACGAAGCCAGAGCCAGATGCCGTGCACCCGGATCAGGGCCGAGACACGCTGTGTCATCAGGGGCTGGCGGATGATCATCCGGGCCACGGTCCGGCGGGTGGCGGGTTCGGGGCGGCCCCGGAAGGCCGCCGCGAATGCGACGGCGCCCTCGCGGCGCAGCGTCACGATCACGGACACCCGGTCCGGGCTCAGGATGAACCGCAGCCGGTAGGTGCCGCTGACGTCGAAGAACGGGGAGACGTGGAAGTCCTTGCCCGTCACGGCGGTCCCCGCCTGGTCGGGGTGCAGGAGGTAGGCGTGCCGCTCACCGTAGGTGTTGTGGACTTCCGCGACGATGCAGGCGAGCCGGTCGCTGCTGTCGTAGCACCAGAAGACCGACAGCGGGTCGAAGACGTGGCCCAGGACGCGGGCGCTGGCGAGCATGAGGACCCGGCCCCGGTCACCGAGGTCGATGCCGCCCAGCGCCAGGTAGTTCTCGATGTTGGCCTTGATCGTCAGGCGGGGGTCGCCGAGGTGATCCTGGCTGCTGAAGCTGGCGAACGGCCTGAGGTACCCAGGCGGGCTAGGGACCGAGTCGAGGTCGATGAGCCACTGGTAGATGCGGTGCCGGAAGGCATGGCGGACCGGTCCGGGGCGCCGGTGCGTGACCTGGCCGGTGACCAGTGCCGGCAGCGCGGGCAGCTGGGGCGGTGCGGGTGCCTGCCCGGTCGCCTCCGGGACGGCTGTCCAGCCGGCGGCGCTCACCAGGTCACCCCGAAGTGCCGGGCGGCCTCGACGCCAGAGCGGCAGCCGTCCTCGTGAAAGCCCCAGCCGTGGTAGGCCCCGGCGTAGACCGTGCGATCCGTGGCCAGGCCGGCGAGCCGCGACTGCGCCCGGACCGCCTCGGCTGTGTAGACCGGGTGCTCGTAGTCCATGACCGCGGCGACGGAGCGCGGGTCGAGACGCTCGCGGTCGTTGAGGGTGACGAGGAAGTCCTCCGGCGATTGGTGCCCCTGGAGCCGGTTCATCCAGTAGGTCACCACGGCTGACTGGCCGGGCCGGTCGCAGGATGTCATCCGGTAGTTCCAGGACGCACGGGCGTTCCGGGCCCGCGGCAGGACCGAGCTGTCGGTGTGCAGAACCGTCACGTTGGCCGAGTAGCCGAACTGCTTGAGGGTGGTGACCTCTGCGTCGCTCGGGTCGGTGAGCAGGGCGAGGGCCTGGTCGGCGTGGGTCGCGATCACGACGCGGTCCACGCGGGTGACCTGCCCGGTGACGTCCCGGATCTGGACGCCGTCCGCGCGCCGGGTGACGTCGGTGACGGCATGGGACACGCGCACGTCCTGCAGCAGCCCGGCGAGCCGCTCGACGTAGACCCGTGACCCGCCGGCGATGCTGTACCACTGGGGTGACCCGCCGACCCGCAGCAGGCCGTGGTTGCCGAGGAACCGGAACAGGTAGCGCGCCGGGTAGGCCAGCGTCTTCTCCCGCCCGGCGGACCACACGCACGAGACGACCGGAACGGCGTAGTGGGCGATGAAGTGGCGGCTGAACCCCTCCCGCTCCAGGAACTCACCGTAGGTCGTGAGGTCCTCATGGTCGCTCGTGCGCAGGAAGGCCGATGCGCGCCGGTGGAACCTGCTGACCTGCCACAGCAGCCGGACGAACCGGGGGTCGACGAGGCGGCGCGGCTGGGCGAATACGCCGCGCAGCCCTCGGCCGCCGGCATACTCCAGCCCGCACCCCTCACAGCGCACGCTCATGCTCATCTCGGTCGGGCGCACCTCGACGTCCAGCTCACCGAAGAGCCTGCGCAGCCAGGGATAGGTCACGTCGTTGTGGACGATGAACCCGCTGTCGACAGCGTGCCGCCGGCCATCCGAGTCCGTGAGGTCATGGGTATGCGCGTGGCCGCCGAGCCGGTCCCCTGCTTCGAACACGGTGACGTCGTGGGTGCGGGAGAGCAGGTAGGCGGCGGTAAGCCCGGAGACCCCCGCGCCGATCACGGCTACAGACGGCCGCGGAGATCCGCCGGCGCCCAGGGCGCGGCCCCCGCGGGCGCGCCCTGGGTCAGCCGTCGTGCCAGAAGCGGTGAAGCTCATTGTCTAGATTCCGTCCAGAGTTTGTCTGGACTCAAACGTAGGCTCTATCTGCCGAGTCTGTCAAATGTATGTCTAGGGATTGTATAGTGTTTCTCATGGAGCTCGCTGGGGACCGCCCGCCTCGCCGACGGGGGTGTCCGCCGCTGACGCAGGGCACACCGTGCTCGTCCCGGCGGCCGCATGCGAGACTTGGCTGATGTCCTCGCCACTGCGCTGCCTGGTCACCGGAGCATCTGGGTACATCGGCGGACGGCTGGTCCCTGAACTGCTCGCCGCGGGGTACGGCGTGCGGTGCATGGCGCGAGACCCGGGGAAGCTAGATGGCCGGCCCTGGTCCGGTGACGTCGAGGTCGCGGTCGCCGACGCGATGGACGGGGCCGCGGTGCGGCACGCTCTTGAGGGCGTCGACGTGGCGTACTACCTCATCCACTCCCTGGGCACGGGCGCGTCGTTCGAGCAGCGGGACCGCGACGCGGCGGGCATCTTCGCCGGTGCCGCCATGTCTGCGGGGGTCAAGCGCATCGTGTACCTGGGCGGCATCGTTTCCGGCCAGGCCAGCGGCCTGTCACCGCACCTGCGCTCGCGCGGGGAAGTCGGGGACATCCTGCTGGGCAGCGGCGTGCCGACGGCCGCGCTGCAGGCTGCCGTGATCATCGGCAGCGGGTCGGCGTCGTTCGAGATGCTCCGGTATCTCACCGAGCGCCTGCCGGTGATGATCACCCCGAAATGGGTGGAAACCCGCATCCAGCCGATCGCCGTCCACGATGTGCTGCGCTACCTCGCCGGTTCCGCGGCGCTGCCCCCCGACGTCAACCGCGCCTTCGACATCGGCGGCCCGGACGTCCTGACGTACGCGGAGATGATGCGCCAGTACTCGCACGTGGCAGGGCTGCGGCCGCGCGTCCTGATTCCCGTGCCGCTGCTCACGCCCCGGCTCTCATCGCTGTGGGTCGGCCTGGTGACACCGGTGCCGGCCGGCCTGGCCAGGCCGCTGGTCGAATCCCTGCGGAACGAGGTCGTCTGCTCCGAGCACGACATCGCCAGGTACGTCCCGGACCCGCCCGAGGGTCTCATGCCCCTCGACCGTGCCATCGCCCTGGCCCTGCGGCACACCCGCGAAGGCCAGGTCTCCACCCGGTGGTCATCTGCCGCCACGCCAGGCGCCCCCAGCGACCCGCTGCCCAGCGATCCCTCGTGGGCCGGCGGCTCACTCTACGTGGACGCGCGGATCAGCGTCGTCCGCGCCTCACCCGCGGCACTGTGGAAGGTCATCGAGGGCATCGGCGGTGCGACCGGGTGGTATTCCTTCCCGGCCGCCTGGGCAGTACGCGGGCTGCTCGACCGGCTCGCCGGCGGCGTCGGGCTGCGCCGCGGACGCCGCGACCCGCAGCACCTGCTCGCCGGCGACGCGCTGGACTTCTGGCGGGTAGAAGCCATCACGCCCGGATCGCTGCTGCGGCTGCGCGCGGAGATGAAGCTGCCCGGCCTGGCCTGGCTCGAGCTGGCAGTCGGCCGGGACCATGACGGCATGACCACCTACAGCCAGCGGGCCATCTTCCAGCCGCGCGGGCTCGCCGGCCACGCGTACTGGCGGTCCATATCTCCCTTCCACGGCATCGTGTTCGGCGGGATGCTCCGCAACATCACCACGGCCGCCGAGCGGGCCGGCCGCCTAGCGCAAGACCCCGCGCCAGCCGGCTACTGAGCACGGGCCACGGTGGCGATGCCGATCTCCCCGGCGGCGGTGAGGATCGCGTGCCCGGGGACGCGGCGGACCCGGATGATCAGGGCGTTGTCCGGGCCGATCTC
>DAIOWL010000096.1:0-9227 GCA_036758545.1 Streptosporangiaceae bacterium
GCGCCGCAGCCGGGGCGACTTCCCCGCCGTGCCGAGGCGGATCCGGCCGAGGACGCCGCGCCTGGCGCGGCGGCGCAGCCGGGTGAGGAACCGGGCGAAGCGCCGACGGGCGGACCCGCGGCGCGGCCGGCCGACGATCGTGCGCCCCCGCTGCTGCCTCACACTAACCACCGTAGGAGAACTCCGGCGGACAGGCGTCACCGATCAACCCAAACGTGACCAGGACGGTGCTGGTCCGCCGGAGCGGCCGCTGGGCCTACCGATAACGTAGGACCGTTCATCTGAGGGAACCAGTCGGAGGTAATCAATGTCCAGCCCTAGCCGCCCGCCGCTCCCCTACGACTTCATGCCCCCGGTCCCGTCGTTCGGCCTGCGCAGCGACGACGTCGCCGACGGCGAGATGATGTCGAACAACCAGATCTTCGACGGGTGGGGCATGACCGGGGGAAACATCTCCCCGTCGCTGTACTGGTCCGGTTTCCCCGCGGAAACCAAGAGCTTCGCGGTGACCTGCTTCGACCCGGACGCACCGACGGGTTCGGGGTTCTGGCACTGGATCGTGCTCGGCATTCCCGCCTCGGTGACCGAACTGGAGACCGGCGTGGCGGGCACGGGCGGCTCGGGGCTGCCCAAGGGGGCGTTCCACGTCCGCAACGACTACGGCGTGAAGGACTGGGGCGGCGCGGCGCCGCCGGCCGGGGACCCGCCGCACCGCTACGTGTTCGCGGTGCACGCCCTCGACGTGGAGTCGCTGGACGTCAACGACGAGATCTCGCCGGCCGTGGCAGGCTTCAACCTGCGTTTCCACACCATCGCCCGGGCCGTGATGATCCCGGTAATCGGACTCTGATCAGGATGGGCGCTCGCCGCACCGGGCGGCGTCGTAGCCGGGCAGGCTGGCCAGCTGGGCCAGCAGCCACGGCGAGGTGAGCACCTTCAGCAGGCCCTGGACCTCGCGGGACGCGGCGTGCTTGGCCGGCAGCAGCAGGTCGAAGCGCTCCTCGGCCAGCGGGATGAAGTCCAGCCCGTAGGCCAGCGCGGCTGGCTCGCTGGACACGCCCGCGTCGGCCAGGCCGCCGCCGATGGCCGCCGCCACCTGCAAGTGGCCGGCGGCCAGGCTGTCGTAGCCGGTCAGCTGGGAGGGCTTGAGGCCGAGGCGGAGGCGCTCCCGGTCGAGCAGCGTGCGCGCCTGCGCTCCCGGCTCGCGGTTGACCAGCCGCAGCCCCCGCCTGGCCACGTCGTCCAGGCCGCGGACCTCGGCTCCGGGCCGGACCACCAGGCCCTCGCGCCAGGAGGCGAATCCGACCACCTCGGCGCCGCCCGGGATCCCCGACGAGTCGCCGCCCGGGATCCCCGACGAGTCGCCGCCCTCTCCCGGGCCGACGCGGTGCACGCCGGCCGCGTGCACCAGGCCGGCCGCGGCCAGGCGCAGGGCCTCGGCGCTGCCGCACGGCCACCAGGCGAACGCCAGCGGCGGGTCGAGCAGCCCGAGCGGCGTCTCGAGCAGCGGCAGCGCCGGGTCGCAGCCGGCCACCACCACGGTGGGCCGCGGCGGCCCGATCGGCCGCACCGCGACCTGGAACCCTGAACCCCCTGAGGCCCCCTGGACCCCTTGGGCCCCTTGACTCCCTTGGGTTCCGCTGCCACGGACCGTCAGGCCGCCCGCGGCGCCGAAGCCGAGCCGGGCGGCCAGGTCCACGTCCAGCGGCAGCGCGACGAACGTATCGCCCACGGTGGCCAGCGCGACGCGGGAACCGGGGGCGCTGACCGGGGCGACCGGCCGGGCCAGCACCGGATCGCCGGGTTCGCCGGGGCCGAACAGCTCCTCGACCGTCATGCCGAGCGCCCGGGCCAGGCCCAGGGCGACCCGCAGCGAAGGATCGGAATGGCCGGACTCGACGGCGGACACCGCTTGCCTGGTCACGCCGGCCACGCCGGCCAGCTGCTGCTGGGACAGGCCGCGGGCCTGCCGGGCCAGCCGCAGCCGTGTCCCGTCCGGCTGGGAGACCTCCGTCATGTCCCCACCTCCCCTTCGCGGGTTATCTGCTCCTTACCTTATGGTGCGTCTCGAGGGCTCCATGCCTGGCGGGGCGCGTCCGGAACCACGACACTGTGGCAACGCCGTGGTCCTGACCACCACGATGTGGCTTTGCCGTGGTTCGGCTTGGGTGCGTTGAGCCTGATGGTGTCTGCATCAGGCGTCACAGCTTTCACAGCGCGCCTGTGATTGAGTGTCGAAATACCCCTGATCAGGGGTGTTTTGACACTCGATGATCCGCGTGGCCGCGGTGACGTGTTCCGGCGAGGCGGGTGTGACTGCTGTTGTGACCCGCGCAGCGGCAGCAAGGATCGCGGATGATGCGATCTTCGCCGGGGCTAACGGCTGGTCGCCCGGCTCATACGGCGCGCCCTGCGGCCAGGCGCTCCAGGACTAGCGCGGTCACCGGCTCGGCGGTCCGCGTGACCGTCTCTAGGGCGGCCGAAGGGTCTGGGGCGCCGTGACGGGAGACGACCTCGGTGACGAGGCGACATACGTGCGCACGAGCGAGGAGCTGGTCGAGTTCGGGCTGATCGGCGAGCTCGCCGAGGATGGCCGGGTCGGCGCCCCTCCAGGTCAGCGCGTCCACCGCGGCGACGGCTAGAGCCAGCCCGGCGGGACGCCAGTAAGGCGAGAAGTCGATCACGGCGGGCGGCTCGCCCGAGGCGAAGAGCACGTTCCCGCCGAGGTCGCCGTGGATCAGCTGGGCGGGCAGGCGCACCGGCCGGAGCGCCGCGAGCAGGCTCCGCAGCTGCGCGGCCAGCGGCCCGGACGCCGCCGCCAGGACGCTGCACGGATCGCGCTCGCCCCATGCCACCTGGTCCCCGATCGTCCACTGGCTGCCGTCCCGGCCCAGCCAGGGCGGTGCTGGCCGGCCGGCCAGCGCGGCGTGGAACGCCTGGCTCGCCGCGATCAGCGACGGCCAGAACGGGGAGACGCCGGACCACGAAGCGGGCTCGCCGGGCAGCCACTGCCAGGCTACCCAGTCCCCGCCCCCCGGATCCCGGGCCACCCATTCCCCGGCGGCCCCGTCCCCGGCGGCCCCGTCCCCGGCGAGCCCGTCCCCGGCGACAGTGCCGAGCGGCCGCGGCACCCGGAATCCAGGCGCCGGGCGGATAGCCAGTTCGTGGTAGAGGTCGGCAGTCCAGCGCGCCGCCCGCAGGTCGCCGGTCGGCTTGAGCACGACCTCCCCGGCCCGCCAGGCGGTGCCCTGGCCTCCGGGCAGCATGACGGGATCGGCACTGGCGCCGAAGGAAGCGAGCACTTCCGGACCCGGGCGCATAGCCGCAGCCTATGATCCGGGGCATGGAGACGCAGATCATCGACGTCCGTACCGGGAGCCGAGAGACGGTCAGGGACATCACCGGCGAGTGCGCCGACTTCGCTGCCGCCGCCTCCGGCGGGGGCGACGGCCTGCTGCACGTCTTCGTGCCGCACGCGACCGCGGGCCTGGCGCTGATCGAGCTCGGCGCGCGCAGCGACGACGACCTGCTGGCCACCCTGTCCGACCTGCTGCCCGCCGACGACCGCTGGCGGCACGCGCACGGATCCCGCGGGCACGGCCGGTCGCACGTGCTGCCGGCCTTCATCCCGCCGTACGCGACCGTCCCGGTGATCGGCGGCCGCCTAGCCCTCGGCACCTGGCAGTCCATCGCGCTGGTCGACCTCAACGTGGACAACCCGGACCGCCGGGTCCGCCTGTCCTTCCTGGGCTGATGCGGATACTGGTCGAGGGTTCGGGGGGTAGCGCGGGCTGGCCGCAGCCGGGCTGCCAGTGCGCCTCCTGCCTGCGCCAGGCCGCGGCTGGGAACAGGCGGAGACGGTCGACCATCGTCGTCGATGAACGCCTGCGGTTGGGTGCGGAATTGGAGGCCAGCGACGGGAAGGCGGGCGCGGGCAACGCGGGAGCGGGGGCGGAGTATCGGGTGCGGCGGGTGCCGGATCTGCGGGACGGGCAGGTGGGGGGGGTGGGGGGGGACGGGGGGGGGGATGTCACGGGGCCGGATGGGGGGAGGCTGCTCTATGCGGCTGGGCCGGGGTGCGTGCCGACGCCGCCGGAGGGTTCGGCGCCGTACGATGTCGCGTTCCTTGACCTGCTCGGCGATCCGGCCCAGCTCGGCTGGCTGCGGACGCGGGGGCTGATCACCGCGGACACGATTACCGCGGTGGCGTTCGCCGATCACCGCGTGCCGTCGGAGGCGGAACTCGCGCGGCGCTGCGGGTTCTGGCGGGTGCGGCTGGCGGGCGACGGGGAGGCGATCGACCCGGCCCGTTCGGTACCTAAAGATCGGGACGTTGCCGCCGGGACCCGACGGGTGCTGGTGCTGGGCGGGGCCCGCTCGGGCAAGTCGGAACGGGCCGAGCTGCGGCTCGCGGGCGAGCCGGATGTGACCTACGTGGCCACCGGGAACCGCGGTGCGGACGACCCGGACTGGGCGGCGCGGGTGGCCGCGCACCGGGCGCGGCGCCCGGCCTGGTGGCGGACGGCGGAGACCACGGACCTGGCCGGCCTGCTCGGCCGCGCCCGCGGGGCGCTGCTGATCGACGGGATCGGCACCTGGCTGGCCGCGGTCCTCGACGAGTGCGGCTGGGACCTGCGGGACGACGCGGCGCGGGACAAGCTCGCCGCCCGGCTAGCCGAACTGGTCGGCGCGTGGCGGCAGACCCGTTGCCACGTGGTCGCGGTGAGTGACGAGACCGGGCTCGGCGTGGTGCCCGGGACTCCCGCCGGGCGGCTGTTCCGGGACGAGCTCGGCCGGCTGAACCAGGCGCTGGCCGCCGAATCCGAGGAGGCCGAACTCGTCGTAGCCGGGCGCGTTTTGTCGCTGGGAGAATGGTAAGGAGGGCTGCCGGGTAACGGTCCGGTGACAATCTTCGCGCCGGCTGCGTGTTACACGGACATCCTGCCCTGATGTCTGCTCCGGCCGCTGGCGGCCCTGGCCCGCTGGCCGCTACGGTAGTAGAACCTGTGTCCGGGCGAAGAGGTGATGACGAGTATGGCACGCGTGGTGGTCATTGGTGACCTGATGACTGACGCGGTCGCCCGTGCGACGCTGCCGCTCGCCCGCGGCAGCGACACGCCCGCGAACGTCACCATGCACGGGGGCGGTTCCGGGGCGAACATCGCCGCCTGGATGGCAGCCGACGGCGGCGACGTGGCGTTCGTGGGGCGGCGCGGCGCGGACATCGCGGGGCGCAACCGTGACATGGAGCTGATGGGTTACGGCGTCGACGCCCGGCTGGTGATGGACCCCGAGCGGCCCACTGGCACGTGCGTGGTGATGGTCACCCACAAGGGCGAGCACACCATGCTCTCCGACCCGGGCGCGAACGCGGCGCTGTCCCCCGACGACCTGCCGCACGACTTGTTCGTGCCAGGCGCTCACCTGCACGTCTCCGGGTACACGCTGCTGTCGGAGGGCGCGCGGGCGGCCGGCCTGGCCGCGATCGACTACGCCCGCCGGACCAACATGACCGCGTCGGTGGACGCGGCGTCCGCCGCCCCGCTGGAGCGGGCCGGGGCCGAGCCCTTCCTCGAGCTGTCCTCCGGGGCCGTGCTGCTGTTCGTCAACGCCGCCCAGGCCAAGGTGCTCACCGGCCGGGAGGATCCGGAGCAGGCCGCCCGGGTGCTGACCGCCTGGTACCCGCACGTCGCGGTCAAGATGGCCGCCGACGGCGCGCTGTTCTACGCCAACGGCCGCCCGCCGGTGCGGGTGCCCGCGCCGCCGGTGGACCGGGTGGTCGACGGCACCGGGGCCGGGGACGCGTTCATCGCCGGCTTCCTGCCCGCCTGGCTGGACAAGAAGCCGCCGGGCGAGGCGCTGGCCGGCGGCTGCCGGCTGGCCGCGCACGCGCTCGGCCTCATCGGCGCGCGCCCAGTCCTATGAACACTGTTTTGTGAGCGCTCAACCACCCTTCCTGGCGGAGCTTTTCTCGCTCGACGGGCGCATCGCCGTCGTCACCGGCGGGTCCTCGGGGATCGGCGCGGGGATCGCCGCGGCGCTGGCCCGGGCCGGGGCCCGGATCGTGCTGGTGGCGCGGGACGCCGGGCGGCTGGAGGAGGCGGCGGCCGGGTTGGGCGCCTGCGGCGCGGAGGCGGCGTGGGTCAGCGCGGACCTGGCCGAACGGGCCGAGGTGGGGCGGGCCGCTGCCGCGGCGGCCGGGGCGTTCGGCCCGCCGGACATCCTGGTCAACTGCGCGGGGATCAACCTGCGGCCGCCGCTGGGGTCGCTGACCGTCGAGGACTGGGACGCGACCATGGCGGTCAACCTGACCGCGCCGTTCCTGCTCGGCCAGCGGTTCGGGCCGGACATGGCGGAACGCGGCTGGGGGCGGATCATCAACGTGACCTCGCAGCAGGCGGCGCGGGCGTTCGGCAACAGCGGGGGCTACGGCGCGTCCAAGGGCGGCCTGGCCGCGCTGACCCGGTCCCAGTCCGAGGCGTGGGCCCCGTCCGGGGTGTGCTGCAACTCGCTGTGCCCGGGGTTCGTGCCGACCCGGCTCAACGCGCACGTGGCCCGCGACCCGGAGCGGTCGGCCGCGATGGCGGCGCGGACGATGACCGGGCGGAACGGGTCGCCAGAGGATTTCGCCGGGGTCGCCGTGTTCCTCGCCTCGCGGGCCAGCGACTACGTGACCGGCCAGACCCTGTACGTGGACGGCGGGTTCTCCGTTACGTAAAGCGCGGCGTTGGCCTTTTCTGTCGGCGGGGCACGGCAGAATGTTCGGTATGGCAGGACGACGAGGCGGTACCACCGCGCCCCCCGAGGATTTCGAAGAGAATATCGTCGACATCGACGTCGCCGAGGAGATGCGCGGCAGCTACCTCGAGTACGCCTACAGCGTCATCTACTCCCGGGCGCTCCCGGACGCGCGGGACGGCCTCAAGCCGGTGCAGCGCCGGATCCTGTACCAGATGAACGAGATGGGCCTGCGCCCGGACCGTTCGCACGTGAAGTGCGCCCGGGTGGTCGGCGAGGTGATGGGCCGGCTGCACCCGCACGGCGACTCGGCCATCTACGACGCGCTGGCCCGGATGGCCCAGCCGTGGGCGATGCGGCTGCCCCTGGTCGACGGGCACGGGAACTTCGGCAGCCTGGGCGGGGACGACTCGCCCGCGGCCATGCGCTACACCGAGGCCAGGCTGACCGCGGCCGCGATGGAGATGGTCGCCTCCATCGACGAGGAGACCGTCGACTTCATCCCGAACTACGACGGCAGCGAGCAGCAGCCCGACGTGCTGCCGGCGGGCATCCCGAACCTGCTGGTGAACGGCACGGCCGGGATCGCGGTCGGGATGGCCACCAACATGGCGCCGCACAACCTGGGCGAGGTCGTCGCGGCGGCGCGTTTCTTGATCAAGCACCCGGACGCCTCGCTGGACGCCTTGATGCGGTACGTGCCAGGGCCCGACCTGCCCACCGGCGGGCGGATCGTGGGCCTCGACGGGATCAGGGAGGCGTACGAGACCGGGCGCGGCATCTTCCGCACCCGGGCCACCGCCACGATCGAGCAGATCACCCCGCGGCGCTCCGGCATCGTGGTCACCGAGCTGCCCTACAGCATCGGCCCGGAGAAGGTCATGACCAGGATCAAGGACCTGGTCCAGGCCAAGAAGCTGAACGGCATCGCCGACCTGAAGGACCTCACCGACCGGCACCGCGGGCTGCACCTGGTGATCGAGGTCCGCAGCGGGTTCAACCCGGAGGCGGTGCTGGCCGAGCTGTACCGGCTGACGCCGATGGAGGAGACGTTCGGCATCAACAACGTCGCCCTGGTCGACGGCCAGCCGCGGGTGCTGGGGCTGCGCGAGCTGCTGGAGATCTTCGTCGCGCACCGGCTGGACGTGGTCCGGCGCCGGACCGAGTACCGGCGGCGCAAGCGGTCCGAGCGGCTCCACCTGGTCGACGGCCTCCTCGTGGCGCTGCTGAACATCGACGAGGTCATCCAGGTCATCCGGTCGTCGGACGACTCGGCGGCCGCCAAGACGCGGCTGATCGACATCTTCGAGCTGTCCGAGATCCAGGCGCAGTACATCCTGGACACCCCGCTGCGCCGGCTGACCCGCTTCGACCGGCTCGAGCTGGAGCGGGAGCAGGACGAGCTGCGGGCCGAGATCGCTTCCCTGACGGCGATCCTGGAGTCGGACGAGCTGCTGCGCGAGGTGGTCAGCGGGGAGCTGGCGGAGGTGGCGAAGAGGTTCGGCACGCCGCGGCGCACGGTGCTGCTGGAAGGCGGTTCGGAGGCGGTAGCGGCCGCGGTCCCGCTCGAGGTGGCCGACGACCCCTGCGTGGTGCTGATGTCGGGCACCGGTCTCGTCGCCCGGGCGGCCATTGCGTCGGGGGATGATTCCGAACGGGCCCTGGTTCCTCCTCCCGCGGAGGCTTCACGCGCCGCCCACGACGTGATCGTCGCCGCGGCGCGTGCCACCGTGCGGGGCACCGTGGGGCTGGTGACCTCCGCCGGGCGGCTGATCAAGCTCAACGTGCTCGAGCTGCCCGCGATGCCGCCCGGGGCCGGCGCCGTGTCGCTGGCCGGGGGTACGCCGGTGACGGAGTTCGCGTCCTTCGACCGGGGTGAGACGGTGGTCGGGCTCGCCGCTGTGGATAGCCTGGCCGGCGGTTCTGGCGGCCTGGCGCTGGGGACCGCGGAGGGCGTGGTCAAGCGGGTGCTGCCCGACTACCCGCAGAACCGGGACGAGTTCGAGCTGATCACGCTGAAGGCCGGGGACCGGGTGGTCGGCGCGGTGCAGCTGTCCGGCGAGTCGGACGAGCTGGTGTTCATCACGTCGGACGCCCAGCTGCTGCGGTACGCGGCCTCCTCGGTCCGGCCGCAGGGCCGGGCGGCCGGCGGCATGGCCGGCGTACGGCTGTCCGCTGGCGCGTCCGTCGTGTGGTTCGGCGCGGCGGACGCTGGCGCCGCCTCGGGCACGCCGTCCGGGCCGCCGGGAAGCTACTCCCCCGCCGTGGTGGTCACCGTGGCGGGCAGCGCGGGCGCCCTGCCGGGCACCGGGGCCGCCAGCGTGAAGGTCACCCCGCTGCACGAGTACCCCAGCAAGGGCCGGGCCACCGGCGGGGTGCGCTGCCACCGGTTCCTCAAGGGCGAGGACATGCTGGTCATGGCGTGGGCCGGGCCGGCCCCGGCGGTGGCCGCGACCGACAAGGGCGCTCCGGTCCCGCTGCCGGACCCG
>DAIOWL010000096.1:9327-12429 GCA_036758545.1 Streptosporangiaceae bacterium
GTGCGGTAGCGTGGATTCTTACGTGTCGATGCGCGACGGGTCGAGCTCGGCGGCGCCGCCGACGATGAAATCGCGGCGCGGAGCCACCTCGGTCCCCATCAGCAGGCTGAAAATGCCCGCCGCCCCCGCCGCGTCCTCGATCCTGATCCGGCGCAGCGTCCGCCGCCTGGGATCCATGGTGGTCTCGGCGAGCTGGGACGCGTCCATCTCGCCCAGGCCCTTGTACCGCTGTACCGGCTCCTTCCACCGCTGGCCGCGCCGCTCGAGCTCCAGCAGCGTCCGGTTCAGCTCCGCGTCGGAGTAGGTGTACCGGTACTTGTCCTGGCCCTTGCGGGTGCTGGTCAGCTCGATCCTGTGCAGCGGCGGAACCGCGGCGAAGACCCGCCCCGCGTCCATCATCGGCCGCAGGTACCGGTGGAACAGCGTCAGCAGCAGGGTGCGGATGTGCGCGCCGTCCACGTCGGCGTCCGCCATAAATATGACCCGCTGGTACCGGGCCGAATCCAGGTCGAACGAGTTGCCCGACCCCGCCCCGATCACCTGAATGATCGAGGCGCACTCGGCGTTCTTGAGCATGTCCGCCAGCGAGGCCTTCTGCACGTTGAGGATCTTGCCGCGGATCGGCAGCAGCGCCTGGAACTCCGAGTCCCTGGCTAGCTTGGCGGTGCCGAGCGCGGAGTCTCCCTCGACGATGAACAGCTCGCTCCGGTCGTCGGACGACCGGCAGTCGACCAGCTTGGCCGGCAGCGACGAGCTGGCCAGCGCCGACTTGCGCCGCTGGTTGTCGCGGTGCTCCCGGGCCGCGATGCGCGCCTTGGCGGCGGAGATCACCTTCTCGAGTACCGCGCGGGCCTGCTGCTTGGCGCCGCGCGGGGGGCTCTCGAGGTAGGAACCGAGCTGCGCGCTCACCACATCCGCGACGATCTTGGCGGCGGCCGGGGTGCCGAGCACCTCCTTGGTCTGTCCCTCGAACTGCGGCTCGGGCAGCCGGACCGAGACGATCGCGACCAGGCCCTCGAGCACGTCCTCCTTGATGACGGGCTTGTCGCCGTTCTTCAGCAACCGGGCCGTCCTGAGCTGCTCATTCAGCGTGCTGACCAGGGACCGCTCGAAGCCGGTGACGTGCGTGCCGCCGTGCGGGGTGGCGATGACGTTGACGAACGAGTGGACCACGAGGTCGTAGCCGCTCCCCCACTGGAGCGCCACGTCGACCTGCATGTCCCGCTCGACGTCGGTCGGCGTCATGTGCCCGCGGTCGTCGAGCACCGGGATGGTCTCGGTGAAGCTGCCCGAGCCGGTCAGCCGCAGCACCTCGGTGACCGGCTCCCCCGAGCCGAGGTGGGCGCAGTACTCGCTGATGCCGCCGTCGAAGCGGAACGCCGCCTGCTTGACCCGCTCCGGCTCGGCGTGGTCGCCGTTGGGCGTGCCCGGCAGCGGCTCCTCGCGGATGCTGATGGTCAGGCCGGGCACCAGGTAGGCGGTCTGCCTGGCCCGCTCGGTGAGCGCGTCGAAGCTGAACCTGGCGTCCTTGGTGAACACCTGCCGGTCCGGCCAGAACCTGATCCTGGTCCCGGTGGCCCGCCTGGTGACGCGGCTGAGCTTCCGCAGCCCCGACTTCCTGGCGAAGCTCGCGGCCGGCCCCGGTCCGTCGAACTCGCCGGTGACACCGCGGCGGAAGCTCGCGGCCCAGGTGTGCCCCTCCCGGTCCACCTCGACGTCGAGCCGCGAGGCCAGCGCGTTGACGACGGAGGCACCGACACCGTGCAGGCCGCCGGAGGCGGTGTACGAGCCACCGCCGAACTTCCCGCCCGCGTGCAGCCTGGTCATCACCAGCTCCACGCCGCTGAGCTTGGTCTTGCGCTCGGCGTCGACCGGGATGCCGCGGCCGTTGTCCCTGACCTCGGCCGAGCCGTCCGCGTGCAGCGTGACCTCGATCCCGGTGCAGTAGCCGGCCAGCGCCTCGTCCACGGCGTTGTCGAGGATCTCCGCCAGGCAGTGCTGCAGCCCGCGGCTGTCGGTCGACCCGATGTACATGCCGGGGCGCTTGCGGACCGCCTCCAGGCCCTCGAGGACCGACAGGTGCCGGGCGGTGTAAGCGTCGGTCGCGCCGGGAGCCGACGACGTCCCGGATGAGGCGGTGAGGGTGGGCACGAGCGGCCGGTCTCCTTCCGAGGCCCGCACGGGCCTCATCGAAAATAGTAGCGTTCCGGGCCGTATGCCCCTGGCAATGCCACGCGGCCGGACCGCCCCAAAATCCCAGACTGACCATGACGAATGCATCAACCAGCAGGTATCTGGGTACATGTCCAGGTAGAGACACACGGTGCCTGTGTGCCAGCGGTACTGCCCCCGAGTACCGGTGGGACGCAGGCACTGTGCGTCACTTGGCAACAGCTGGGGTCACGCTCGGCCTGCGAGTGGTTTCGCTTGTGGCGTACACCACTCGGAGTGGGGAACGCTGAAGCCTGGGTATGTGTTGTGCTGAGCTGTAAGGGCAGAAGCTGAAGCCAGAAGGCTGAAAGGCCGGAGGCACGACGCGAAGGAAGGCGACGTTGACTGGAGCTGGAGCGATAGCCCCCACCAAGCCGCTGACCGCGCTGGACGTCTGCGATCGTTGCGGCGCCCAGGCGTATGTTCGCGTGCTGCTCGCTAACTCAGGAGAGCTGCTTTTCTGTGCGCACCATGGCCGCCAGCACGCCAAGGCGCTGGCCAAGGTCGCCGTCGACATACAGGACGAGAGCAACCGCCTGTCTGAGCCGCAGCCGCAGTAAAAGAGCGGGTCAAGCCAGACCGGCAAGGACGCCGGCGCCAGTTCGGTTATTGGCGTCGGCTTCTTTGTGCCCGCAAACGCGCGGCCCGGCGGTGCCGCAGTGACGAGGGTGACGGCTGAGGGCTGGCCGGGCTTCAGCCCGCGCGGACGTTCGGGGTGAAGGGGCCCCTGCCCCCGATAGACGGGGGCAAGGGGCCACACACCTCATCCGGAACGGGGCGCGGGGCGGGACCGGCGCGGGGGGCGGGGGCGGGGGGTTAGTCCAGGTAGTCGCGGAGGACCTGGGAGCGCGAGGGGTGGCGGAGTTTGGACATGGTCTTGGACTCGATCTG
>DAIOWL010000097.1:0-2626 GCA_036758545.1 Streptosporangiaceae bacterium
GGTGATGCCCTGGTGCAGGTCGCCGCCCGCGGCGGCGGCCACGGCCGCGCCGCCCACGCCGATGCCGATCGCGGTGCCGAGCACGTCCGTCAGGTTCAGCGACGCCGAGGCCTGGCCTTCCTGCCCGGGCAGCGCGTTACGCAGCATCATCAGCGACAGAGGTGCGTACGCCAGCCCCATGCCCAGGCCAGCCACGGTCCAGGCCGCCAGGCCCACGACCACCGGCACGGCCGGCTGCAGCACCAGGACCATGCCGGCGATGGCGGCCAGGATGATCAGCAGCCCGGTGCGTACCAGGCGCCGTCCTTCCCAGGCGCCACTGAGCCGTGCCTGCACCCAGGCGCCGGCCGTCCAGGCCACCGTGGCGCCGGTGACCGCGATGCCGGCCACTACCGGGCTGCGGTGACGCACCGCCGTCAGCGCGAGGGTCACGTAGGCGTCGGCGCCGAAGAACGTAAACGTCAGCAGGCCCCGGCTGGCGATGGTGGCGGGCAGCCCGGGGCGTCCGGTGAGCGTACCGGGCGGGACCAGCCGGCGGAGAGCGGGCAATCCGGCCACGCCACCACCCGCGATCAGCGCGAGGCCGGGCAGGATCGCGCCGGACCCGGCCGCGAGGCTGAGGCCGGCCAGCACCATGGTCGCACCGGCCGCGGTGAGCAGGCCGTCGGTCAGCCGGTGTTCACGCGCGTGAGCCGCCGCGGGCGGCCCGAGCCGGATCAGCGCGGGCACGGCGATGGACCCGGCCACCGCGACCACCGGCAGCAGGCCCAGGAACACCCAGCGCCATCCGAACAAGCGCGCCACCTCGGCGCTGATCGCCGGGCCGACCAGCCCCGGCGCGACCCATGCCGTCGACAGGACCGCCATCATCCGTGCGCGCAGCGTATCGGGCAGGCTCCGGCCGATGGTGGCGTAGGCCACCGAGGGCACCGCGCCGGCGCCAAGGCCCTGCAGGACCCGTCCCGCCACCAGCACGTCCATCGACGGAGCCAGGCCCGCCACGGCCAGCCCGGAGCCGAACAGCACGACCCCCGCCACGAACGGCACCGCGGGCCCCCGCCGGTCGGCCTCCCGGCCGGCCGCTACGATGCCGACCACGCTGCCCAGCATGAACCCGCTGAACACCCAGCCGTACAGGCGCAGGCCGCCCAGGTCGCGGGCGACCACGGGCATGACCGTCACCACGGCCAGCGCCTCGGAGGCGACGAAGGTGATCGTCAGGACCAGGCCGGTGGTCAGCGCCCGCCGCTGCGGCGCCCACAAGCCCGGCGCCCGGCCCTCGCCACCCGGCCCCATCGGTTCTCCCTCCGCCCGGCCGCTCCCCCGAGCCTAAGCGCGGTGAAGCCAGGCCAACCCGGGCGGTTGTCAGCGGCGCCGGCCGAGCCACCTGCGGTACGCCAGTCCTCCGGCGCCGGCCAGGATGGCCCCCGCGCCGAGCACGAGGAGCGCGGTGCCCTGGAACCCGGCCGTGCCGCCGCCACCAGTGACCGGGGCGCCGTTCGGGACGGTGTTGGTGGGGGTCGTGGTGACCGTTTGCGTCACGGTCACCACCGGCTGAGCGGTCGACGTGTCCGAGGCGACGCCGGGCAGGCTGGTCGGCGACGTGCTGCCGGACGAGGGCGACGTTCCCGACGCGGCGGAGCCTGACGCCGAGCCCGCCCCGGACGAGGTGCTCACGGTCGGCGAGAAAACGGTAGGCGTCGTCGTGGACGAGGACGAGGTACACGCCGAGACGGCCACGGGGACGAGCAGCGTGAGGGCACCCCAGCACAGCGCGGTCAGCCTGGCGCCGAACGGCGTGCCCGTAGTCGCTCCGCGCACCTTCATGGACCCTCCTCCTGCGCCGGGCAGATGACGTATTGGTTCCCTCTCCCGGCAGCAGAAACCGGGAAGTGGGTAAGGAAACGCGCGAGCCGTCCGGTCCTGACGCCGCAGGCGGAAGCCGGCGTAGCAGCCCAATGGCCAGTTCACTACCGGAATATTAGGCTAATGGAGTAGATCAGCGGAGGAAGGGACGGCGACAGTGCCGGAGGCGCCGTGGCGGCGTATCGCCGGGTTCCGCGTGGTCGTTACCTGGCCGCAGACGGAGTACGCCCCCCCGGCGCCCGTCCCCGCGGGCCTGCGCGCCCGGGTGGCCGGGATCACCGGGGTACTGCTCATCGCGGCCGGCATCGCCGCTGTAGGCGTCGCGGTCGCCTCGCAGGTGCACGCGCCGCAGCCCTCGCTGTCGGAGGCAGGGGTCATCGGCGGCTCGTCCCGGCAGCCGTCGCTGGCCCGCTCGGTCCCGGTGGCGGTGCGCATCCCCGCGATCGGCGTGAACTCCAGGCTGCTGAGCCTGGGACTCAACGCCGACGGCACGGTCCAGGTGCCCTCGATCAAGACCAGCGCCGGCCGGGCGGCGTGGTACAAGTACTCGGCGACGCCGGGCCAGATCGGCTCGTCGGTCATCGAGGGCCACGTCGACAGCCAGCGGGGGCCCGCCGTCTTCTTCCGCCTCGGCGCCCTGCGCCGAGGCGACACCATCGACGTGACGCTCGCCGACGGGGTCACGGCCGTCTTCCGCGTCACGGGCGTGCGCGAGTACAGCAAATCCCGGTTCCCGTCGAAGACCATTTACGGCACGACC
>DAIOWL010000097.1:2726-6624 GCA_036758545.1 Streptosporangiaceae bacterium
GGTCATAGCAGGGACAGCTGGCCCTCGACGTCCGGCCGGGGCCGCTTGAGGTGCCGCCACCGCGGCAGGTCGTCCAGGTACGACCAGGACAGCCGGTGGTACGGCGTGGGGCCGAGGGCGGCCAGGGCCTCCTGGTGCGCGGGCGAGGGGTATCCGGCGTTCTCCGCGAACGCGAACTCGTCGTGGCCCAGCCCGGCCATGAGCCGGTCCCGGTGCACCTTGGCGATGACCGAGGCCGCGGCGACCGATACCGACCGCAGGTCCGCCTGAACGGCGCAGCGAACCGGCCAGGGGCGGCCGATGTAGTCGTGCCCGCCGTCGAGGAGCACCACATCCGGGCGCGCGGGCAGGCCCTCCAGGGCACGGACCGCCGCGCGCCGCAGCGCGCAGGTCATGCCGGCCGCGTCGATCTCGGCGGGCCCGGCCTCGCCGACGGCAAAGGCCTCGACCCAGCGCCGCAGCTGGCCCTCGATCGCGGTCCGGCGCGACGGACTGAGCCGCTTGGAATCGGTCAGCCCGGCCGGCGGAGCCGGGAAACCAGCCCGGACGATCACCGCGCAGACCGTCACCGGTCCGGCCCAGGCGCCGCGGCCCACCTCGTCCACGCCCGCGACGCTGCTCGCGCCGGCGGCGGCCAGCTCACGCTCGATCTCATACCCGGGTCCGGACGGGCCCGCGGCAGCCCGGACCGACGCGGGCTCGTTCCCGAACGTGAGCTGTTCCACAGCCGCCATGATGGCCCGCCCGCCGCCGGGGGTCACGGCGAATCGCCGCGGTCTCGGCGAATCGCCGCGCACCACGGCGTTAGCTGGTCCGCACCTCGTCCTGTGCGGCCAGGGTCTGGAGGAACCGCAGGGTCGCGGTCATCGCCTCGTGCCGCCACAGGACCAGCGTGTGCTCGAAACCTGTGGTGGCGCGCAGGCGATCATCCAGCGCGGCCGCGACCGGAAGCAGCCCGGCCAGCTGGGCCTGAAGCAGGTCCCGCGAGTCGGTCCCGCTCCGGTCGAGCAGGGCGAGCTTGACCATGAGCTCGGACCTGACGTCCCGGGGATGCTGCACCGGCGTGCCGAGCCATGCCGCAGCGGCCGCCTCGCCGGCCGGAGTCGCCTGGTAGAGCGAGCGGACCGGCCCCTGGCTGGTCCGCTGCTCCCCCACCGTCCGGATCAGGCCGAGCGCCTCCAGCCGTTGCAAGGCGCGGTAGACCACGGCCTTGGGCACCGACCAGACCTGGCCCAGGCGGCCGTCGCGGGCCAGCAGCCCGACGAGGATCAGGCCGTAGGTCGGCTCCTCGCGGACCAGGCACAGCACCAGCCATTCGGCCAGCGACAGCCGCTCCTGCTCAGTCATGGTTCCAAGGGTCAGGCTCCCGCCGCCGCGGCCAGCGCCCGCCCGGT
The DNA here is from genome assembly GCA_036758545.1 of Streptosporangiaceae bacterium. Classification (GTDB taxonomy): domain Bacteria; phylum Actinomycetota; class Actinomycetes; order Streptosporangiales; family Streptosporangiaceae; genus Palsa-504. The sequence goes on from DAIOWL010000097.1 coordinate 4,121, forward strand.
CAGCACCCGGGCCAGGTGCCGCCGGTAGTCGGGTGCGCCGTGCAGGTCAGCCGGCGGGTTCGTGCCCTCGTCCGCGCTGGCCGCCGCGGCGCGCAGCGCGTCCCGGCTGGCTTCGGCTCCGGCCGCGGCGCTTTCTGCGGCCGTGGCGCGCAGCGGCGTGGTGCCCATGTTGGTGAGCCCGATCCTGGCCTCGGCGACGGACCCGTTGGACCGCCGGACCAGCGCGGCCACGCCGACCGTCGCCCAGGCCTGCGCGGTCCGGTGGAACTTCTCGTACCGGTAACCCCAGCCCGGTCCGAGCTTGGGCACCCGGACCGCGGTCAGGATTTCGTCGGGCGCCAGGCTCGTGGTCAGGTAGTCGACGAAGAAGTCCGCCGCGGGGATCTCGCGCTCGCCGCCGGGACCCTGGACGACCAGGGCGGCATCGAGCGCCAGGGCGACGGCGGGCAGGTCGCCGGCCGGATCGGCGTGCGCGAGCGCGCCGCCAAGCGTGGCTCGGTGCCGGACGGCGGGGTCGGCGATCACGCTGGCGGTCTGCGCGAAAATCCCGGCGTGCTCGGCTACGAGCGGATCGCGGACGAGATCGTAGAGCGTGGTCCGCGCTCCGATGACCAGAGCGTCCCCGGCGTCGGTGACGCCGCGCAGCTCGTCCAGGCCGCCCACGTCGACCAGCAGCTCCGGGTAGGCCAGCCGCAGCCGCAGCAGCGGGAGCAGGCTCTGCCCGCCCGCGATGACCTTCGCGTCGTCACCGCCCGCGGCCAGGGCCGAGACCGCCTCATCCAGCGAGCCGGGACGAACGTAGTCGAACTTCGCCGGGATCATGCCACGCCTCCGCTCGGGTCAGGGGTGCCGATGCCCTGCGGGCTGTGGCCCTGGGTCTGGTCACTCTGCCTGGCCGCGTGCTGCTCGGCCGCGCTGGCCTGCTCGCCGCCCCGGGCGTCCTGGATGGCCCGCCACACCCGCTCCGGTGTGCAGGGCATCTCCACGTCGTTGATGCCCAGCGGCCGCAGCGCGTCGACGATCGCGTTGACCACCGCCGGGGTCGAGGCGATCGTACCCGCCTCACCGACGCCCTTGACGCCGAGCGAGTTCGCGGCCCGGCTCTCGGTCCGGTCGGTGACGTAGGACGGCAGGTCGGCCGCCGACGGGACCAGGTAGTCCGCCAGCGTGGAGGTGACCAGGTTCCCGTCGTCGTCGTAGACCGCCTCCTCGTACAGGGCCTGCGCGATGCCCTGGGCGAGGCCGCCGTGCACCTGGCCCTCGACGATGAGCGGGTTGACCACGGCGCCGACGTCGTCGACGGCCACGTACGAGCGGATCTTGACGAAGCCGGTCTCGGTGTCGACCTCCGCCGCGCACAGGTGGGTGCCGTGCGGGAAGGAGAAGTTGTCCGGGTCGTAGGTAGCCTCGGCGTCGATGCTCGGCTCCACGCCGTCGGGCAGATTGTGCGCGGCGAAGGTGGCCAGCGCGATCTCGCCGATCGCGGCGCCCTTGTCCGGATCGCCGCGGACCGCGAACCGGCCTGGTGTCCATTCCAGGTCGTCGGCGGAGACCTCGAGCATGCCCGCGGCGATCACCTTGGCCTTCTCGACCACCTTGTCGCAGGCCGAGACCAGTGCCATCCCGCCGACCGCCAGGGACCGGGACCCGTAGGTGTCCATGCCCTTGGGCGAGATCTGGGTGTCGCCGTGCAGCACCCGGATGTCCTCGAACGGCACGCCGAGCTGGTCGGCGACGATCTGGCTCCACGCCGTCTCATGCCCCTGGCCGTGCGCGCTCGCACCGGTGATGACCTCCACCTTGCCGGTGGGCAGCATCCTGATCGACGCGTGCTCCCAGCCGCCGGCTCCGTAGGCTAGCGAGCCGAGCACGCGGGACGGCGCCAGCCCGCACATCTCGGTGAAGGTGGAGATGCCGATGCCGAGCTGCACCGAGTCGTTGCTGACCTGCCGCTGCTCCTGCTCCTTGCGGAGCTCGTCGTAGCCGAACAGTTCCTTGGCCTTGGCCGTGGCCGCCTCGTAGTTGCCCGAGTCGTAGGTCAGGGTGGCGATGGTGGTGTAGGGGAACTCTTCGTGCTTGATCCAGTTCCGCTCCCGCACGGTCAGCGGATCGACGCCAAGATGCGCGGCGAGCTCGTCCATCATCCGCTCGATGGCGAAGGTAGCCTCGGGCCGCCCCGCGCCCCGGTAGGCGTCCGTCGGCATCTTGGTGGTGAAGACCCCCGTGCACTTGAATGAGTAAGCGTCCATCTTGTAGATGGCCGGGTACATGAAGGCGCCGAGGATCGGGATCCCGGGCGTGACCAGCATGAGATAGGCGCCCATGTCGGCCAGCAGATCCACGTCCAGGCCGCGGAGCCGGCCGTCGCTGTCCGCCGCGATCCTGATCCGCTGCCACTGGTCCCGGCCGTGATGCACGGTCATGTTGCCCTCGCTGCGCGACTCGGTCCACTTGACCGGCCGCCCCAGCTTGCGGGCGATCAGCACGGCCAGCACCTCTTCGGC
>DAIOWL010000097.1:6724-12387 GCA_036758545.1 Streptosporangiaceae bacterium
ACTTGACCGGCCGCCCCAGCTTGCGGGCGATCAGCACGGCCAGCACCTCTTCGGCGGTGACCTGCAGCTTGGATCCGAACCCGCCGCCGACGTCCGGCGCGATGACCCGGATGCTCTGCTCCGGGATGCCGGTCACCACGGCGAGCAGGAACCGGAGAATGTGCGGGATCTGGGTCGCCGACCACAGGGTGAACTCCCCGCCCACGCTCGAGCAGACCACCGCACGCGGCTCCATCGCAGCAGGGATCAGCCGCTGCTGACGGAAGGTGCGCTCGAGCACGATCGGGGCGTCGCGGAAGGCGGCCTCGATGTCGCCTTGGACGAAGGGCCACACAAAGCTCTTGTTGCCCGCCTCGTGCACCTTGGGCGACGAATCCTCCAGCGCTGTCCTCATATCGAGCACCGGGGGAAGCTGCTCGTAATCGACCTCGATCGCGGCCAGCGCGTCGGCCGCGGCGTAGCGGTCGCGGGCCACCACGCAGGCTACGGCCTCGCCGACGTAACGCACCTCGTCCACCGCCATCGGCGGGTGCGCCGGGATCACGATGTCCGGGGTGACCGGCCAGGCGCAGGGCAGGCTGCCCTGCTCGGCGGCGAAGTCCGCGCCGGAGTAGGCGGCGATCACCCCCGGCTCGTTCCTGGCCGCGCTGACGTCCACCGAGGTGATCCTGGCGTGCGCGTACGGGCTGCGGAGGAAGGCGATGTGCAGCATCCCGGGCAGCGTGATGTTGTCGGTCCAGTTGGTCTGGCCGGTGATGAGGCGCTCGTCTTCCTTGCGCAGGCGCGCCTTGCCGAGCTCAGCGGTTTTCGTCTCGGGTATCTCAGTCTGCGCGGTCATTCGCTCACTCCCGCCTGCGCGGCGCGCCGTACGGCGCGCACGATGTTCTCGTAGCCGGTGCAGCGGCACAGGTTGCCCTCAAGGCCATCGCGGATCTCATCGTCGCTGGGGTGCGGATTCTCCCGGAGCAGGTCCGACGCGGCCATGATCATCCCCGGCGTGCAGTACCCGCACTGCAGCGCGTGCTCCTCGTGGAAGGCGCGCTGGAGCGGATGCAGGCCGCCGTTCGCCAGGCCCTGGATCGTAGCGATGTCGGCGCCGTCCGCCTGGACGGCCAGGACGGAACAGCTCTTGACCGACTGCCCGTCAAGGAGCACCGTGCATGCGCCGCAATTCGACGTGTCGCATCCGATGGGAGTCCCGGTCTTGCCCACCACTTCTCTCAGGTAATGGACAAGCAGCATCCGGGGCTCTACGTGGTCCGAATACTTCACGCCATCGACGGTGACGGTGATTTCAGCCATGCGATCTCCTCCCCTGGCGAGCAGGATGTATTTCCTGGTGCAAACCTAGGACTACCAGCCCCCGAAAAACCAGTACCAAGCAGGGTCCTGATTTAAGACACCCAGGCCACATCCTTGCTCAGCGCATTCCGCGCGCGAAACCCACCGCCAATCGGCGTATCACTAGCAAACGTTAGTTGCTACAGTAAAGCGACAATTGCCAGATTCCCGGGCGCCGGGTTCGGCGCATTTCGCGGTGTGCAGCAAATAACAATTGCTAGAGGAAAGCGACACTTGCTCAGCCGCGCAGGCCCGCGTCGCGCAGGAACGTCAGCACGGCGGTGACCCGGCGGTGGGAGAGCTGCTCCGCGCTCAGGCCGAGCTTGGTGAAGATCGCGTTGACGTGCTTCTCGACCGACGACTCGGACAGGTACAGCTGGGCGGCGATGCCCGCGTTGCCGCGGCCCTGCGCCATCTCCCGCAGCACGTCGAGCTCGCGCGGCGTGAGGTCCTTCAGCGCGGAGGCGCGGACCCGGGCCCGGCCGCGGACCAGGGCTTCCACCACCTGGGGGTCGATGACGGAGCCGCCCGTGCTGACCTCGCGCAGCGCATCCAGCAGCCGGCTCAGGTCGCCGATGCGGTCCTTCAGCAGGTAGGCCAGGCCGGCCGTGCCGTCACGGAACAGCTCGAACGCGTAGCTCTCGTCGGCGTACTGGGACAGCACCACGACACCGGTCTGCGGGTACGCCGACCTGATCGCGTGCGCCGCGTCGATGCCCTCCATGGCGGGCTGAGCGCCGGCCTTGGCCTGCCCGTCAGGCCGGGCGGGCGGCATGCGGATGTCGGTGAGCACCGCGGCCGGCCGCAGCCGCTCCACGGCGTCGAGCAGCTCGGGCGCGGACCCGACCGCGGCCTCGACGGTGACATCGCCCGAATCCTCGAGCAGCCGCCGGGCGCCCTCGCGGACCAGGTAGTTGTCATCGGCCATGACGATCCGCAAAGGCCCGCCCGACGGCACGGCCATCACGCACCGGTCCGCTCATGTCCGACCGGGATCGACACGCACACCGACGTGCCGAGTCCGGCTTCGCTGATGATGGTCACCGTGCCGCCCACCGTGTCCAGGCGGTCGGACAGCCCAGTCAGTCCCAGGCCGCGGGGCCGGCCCGGGTCGAAGCCGCGGCCGTCGTCGCGGATCACCAGGCCGAGCGTGCCGTCGTGCCGCACCAGCGACACCTCGACCTCGCTGGCCTTGGCGTGCTTGACGACGTTGGACAGCGCCTCGGCCAGCACGTACCAGGCGGTCGCCTCGATCTGCGCCGCGAACCGCACGCCGCGCAGGCCCGGGTCGGCGCGGACTGCCATCGGCACCGCCAACCGGGTGGATTGAGCCTCGATGGCCTCGAGCAGGCCACGATCGGACAGCACGGGCGGATGGATCGCGTAGGCGATCTCCCTGACGTCCTGCAGGGTCGTGGCCAGGTCGCGCTGCATCTCGGCGAGCCCGTCGGCCGCGGCCGGCTCGCCCCGCAGCAGCTGCTGGCGCACCAGCCCGGCCTTGGCCGACAGCGCCACGATCTCCTGCTGGACCCCGTCGTGCAGGACCGCCTGGATCCGGCGCCGCTCGGCGTCCTGTCCGGCCACGATCCGGATCCGGGAGGCGGCCAGCTCGGCGGCGAGGTACAGGTTGTGCACGCCGACGGCGGCCTGGGCGGCGAAGTAGGCCAGCAGCCTGCGGTCCTCGGCGAGCAGCGGCCCGTCGGTGCGCGGTCCGCACTCGATCCGTCCGAGGGCGGTGCCGCGGTGCTCGATGGGCACGATCGCGGCGGGCTCGCCGGCCGCGATGCCGTCAACCACCGGGCCGTCAACCACTGGGCCATCAACCACTGGGCCATCAACCACTGGGCCATCAACCACTGGGCCATCAACCACTGGGCCATCAACCACGGGACCGTCGGCCACGGCATCTCCGGCACCGCGGGGCGGTTCCAGCCACACCCGGGTCCAGGTCAGGTCCAGGCCGCGGCGGATCTCGCCGGCCAGGTCGCGCAGCAGCTCGGCCGAGCCGGGAACCCGGGTCAGGCTCTCGCCGAAGCGGCTGAGGCTGGCGTAGCCCGCCAGCCGCGCGCCGAGCACCCAGCGGTCGGCGAGGTGCTCCAGACGGGGCCGAACGGTCTGGCCCGCTGCCCCCGCGGCCACCGCGACTGCCACCGCGACGCCGACCGGCGCGATCAGGCTGGTCATCACCCCGGCCAGGACCGCCAGGATGGCGAGCACGACGCCGATCGATACCCGCAGGACACGGTGGACGAACGCGCGCCGCGCGGGCTCGTCGATGCCGAATACCCCGGTGTAGAACAGAGCCCCGAGCACCGACCCCAGCGTGGTGACCTCGGCCAGGCCGGACAGCAATTCGGACGCCGCGCTGGCCGCCGTGCTGTCCGGGTCGGCCAGCTGCCACAGCGCGCCGGCCGGGATCCACAGGCTGAGAGACGCCGCGATGCCGAACAGCATCCAGCGAATCTGCCTGCGCGGTGTACCGTCGGTCCGCCGGTAGCGCAGCGCGAGCAGCGCTACGCCGATCACCACCCAGGCCGGATTGGTGCGGTACACGGCCTCGGCGGCGCCGCCCAGCGGCGCCAGGGCCGGCACGTAGAGGGCCCGGTACAGGACCGGCGTCAGGTTGCCGGAGGGGCCGCCGCCCGAGGAGATGTCGGCCAGGCTGGCCGCCCCGAGCAGCGGGAGCAGGAAGCCGGCCAGGGCCACCGCCCAGATGACGACGCGCTCGTAGGCGCGTTCGGGCCGGCCGGACGGGAACAGGCCGACCAGGCCGACGCCGGCGACCGGGGCGGCGGCGCCACACCACTGATGCAGCAGGGCTATCGCGGCGGTGATCGAGGAGGTGGTCCCCCAGTGATCCTCGGCCAGCGGCAGGAACACGTCTCCGAGCGCTATGTCGCAGCCGAACGCGACGCCCACGCCGACCAGCCACCAGACCACCGGGTTGCGGGGCTGACGCAGGTACCCGACCAGCCCGATCAGCCAGAACGGCAACGGCCCGAGCAGGAGCCAGGTGGCCTCCGCACCGTCGCCCCGGGCCACCGACACGGCGAAGGCGGCTAGGATCAGCCCGCCCCCGAGCGCCGCGAACGCGGCGACTATGACCCGCATGCCTCCATTGTGGGTGCGATCTGGGAGAAGGCGCCATGAGGCCAACCGCAATCAGCCCTGGAGGTTCGCCGCACCTGGCCGGCGCGAATAGCTGACCAGAGACTGAACCACCCGACCGTTCGGTACGTATCAGCTAACGTACGGCCGTGAGCAGTGCCGCAGGTCCACCCCCCCTGACCTGCTGGAGGGAGCCCTCGGCTGATCGCCTGGCCGTGATCCGGCAGATCGCTGCAGGTCACGGCCAGGCACCTTGAACCCGAAGGCGGCATCATGAGGCGGGTCGTGCTCGTCGGCGCCGGGTTCCTCCTCTTGCTCGCCGGGGTCGTCTTCACGCTGCAGGGCGTCGGCGTTCTCGGCGGAAGCGTCATGTCCGGCGTGACCTTCTGGGCCGTGGCCGGCCCGGTGATCGTCCTGGCCGGCCTGGTCCTGGCCGTAGTCGGGCTACGATAGAAGCATGACTGGCATCGCGACGCGGCGATTTTCTCGCCTCCCGGCCCACGACGGGCCGCCGGGAGGCGTCTCGCCGCGTTAGCACGGCGACTTCGCTCAGGCGAGTCCGGGGCCGGGAGGGGATCCCGCCGGGTTCACCTCAGTCAGGGAGTCACCGTGTCCAGTTCAGTTCCCCTTCTCACTCCGGCGCAGCTGCGCGCCGCCCTCGACGTCCGCGACCTGTCCGATCCCGCGGCGGGCCCGCACGCCATCCAGATCCTCACCGACCGGGTCGCCGCCGCGCTGGCCCGTATCTGGTCGTGCGAGGTGCGGTGGTGCCGGGGCCCGAGAGTCGTCCCGGTCGCCGACAACTACGATCGGCTGGGCTACGCGCCCGCCGCGATCACCAGGGAAGCCCGTTACACCCGCTACGTGAGTGCCAGCCGGATGCTCCGCAGCCATTCCAGCGCCATGGTCCCGCCCGCGCTGCGGCGGCTTGCCCGCCGTCCCGGCGGCGACGATGTGCTGCTGGCCTGCCCCGGGATGGTGTACCGCAGGGACGCCATCGCCTGGCAGCACAGCGGCACGCCGCACCAGCTCGATCTGTGGCGGATCACGCGCCGTCCGATGACCGGCGAGGACCTGGACGAGATGATCTCGTGCCTGCTCGAGACGCTGATCCCCGGTCTGCCGTACCGCCAGCAGGCGAGGATCCACCCGTACACCGAGCACGGCCGCCAGGTCGACGTGCGGCACGACGGGCGCTGGGTGGAGATCTGGGA
>DAIOWL010000098.1:0-395 GCA_036758545.1 Streptosporangiaceae bacterium
CGTGGGTGCCGAACGTGCCGGTCACCGCCAGGATGACCAGCACCGCGGCCACCACCACGGCCGCCGCCGCGGCGCCCTGCACCGTACGAGCCTGCCACCACGCCGACTTCGGCGGGTCCAGCGGCTTGGGGAAACCGCCGGGCCCGAACATGTCGGCCCGCTTCGTCACGCTGGCCCGGTGCGCCACCGCGCCGGGGGCGTCGCTGCTGACCAGCCTGAGCACCTGCGTGCGCAGTCCGGGCGGCATGACGGCGATGGGCAACGGGGCCAGGCCGAGCAGCAGCGCCGGGGCGAGCTCGCGGCGCTTGCGTTCGGTGCACGCCGGGCACCGCTCGATATGCCGGTTGATGCGCTTGCGCATCAGCACATTCAGCTGCCCGTCCCAGTCCTGGAGC
>DAIOWL010000098.1:428-7731 GCA_036758545.1 Streptosporangiaceae bacterium
AGGGAGACCTCGAGCTGGGCGCGGGCCCGGGAGAGCAGGGCGTGCGCGTGATTGCGGGAGACCCCGAGCACGGCCGCGATCTCGGCGACGTCGAGCTCCTGCCGTAGCTGCAGCTGGATCAGGTCCTGCTCGCTGGCGCCCAGGCCGCGGACCGCCGAACGCAGCAGCGCGCGAAGCTCGGCCCGTTCGGCCCCTTCGGCTACGTCTGCGGACTCGTCGCTCATCTCCGGCACCTGGTCCAGCGCCGAAGTAGCCGCGCCCGCCTTGTCCCGCAGCCGCCGGTGGCACTCGTTGCGGGCCACGGCAGGGAGCGGCAGTACGTGTACAGCGGTGCGGCGTACCTGTCATAGGCTTCGGCCAGCCCGTCAGGGTCACCGGCTACTATCGCCGCAGCGACCTCGCTGTCGTGCATATGGCTATCGAACCGCGTGACGGCACATCCGGACAATACAAAACCAAATCGGGTCTTCCCGTCACCGCCGTACAAAACAGAACGCCGGGAGCGTCCCCCCTCAAATTGGTAAGCTCCCGGCGTTCCGCCCGTCCCGAAGTGGGCTCCCCGAAGCTAAGAGTCGGCTGCCCCCGGTTCGCCAACGGTTTTTCCCGGAGAATTTCCGGTCGGCCACCAGGCGCGCTGCTCAGGACCAGCGGTCGATGTACTCCACCAGTTCGGCCAGCCGGGTGATGGTCGCGTCCGGCTCGGCCGCCTCGTACCTGGGGACGTCGGAGTTCGTGATGAGCACCGCGCGCATGCCCACACTCTTGGCGCCGTGGATGTCGTCGTAGGGCCGGTCGCCGACGAACACGCACGACGCCGGGTCGGTCTCGCCGACGGCCGTCATGACCGCGCGGAAGGCTTCCTGATGCGGCTTGACCCAGTCGATCTCGCTGGTGTAGACCGCGCCGTCGATCAGCTCGAGGACCTCGTCCCTGACGAAGATCTGCTCGTGGGCGCTGCGCGGCCACATCGTGTTGGACAGCACGCCCACCTTGATGCCGCGCCGCCGCAGCTCGCGCAGCAGCGGCAGTGCGTCCGGGTCGGTCAGCGTGTGCGGCGTCCACGCCTCGAAGTAACTCGCCAGGAATTCGTCCGACACGGACACTCCGGCCCGCTCGAAGATGCGCTGCATGGTCGCGCTCTGGTGCGACAGCTCGCCCTCTCGCCAGAGCTCCGCCTCGGCGGCGCGCACCGCGGCGGCGTTCGCCGCCGCCTCCTCGGCCGGGTAGTGCCGCGCGCATACCGCGAGCCAGAGTTCGCCGAGGTCGATGCTGTGCCACGGGGTAAGCGTCCCGCCCCAGTCGAAGATGACCGCCCTGACCGCCATGCCCGGCATCCTACGCACCCTCACCAACAAACCCTTTCTTGACAAAAGCGACCACTTAACTGGACTATAAGAGGGTGTCTCCAGGAGATGCAGCGGCGGAAAACCAGCTGCTCTACCAGTCGTGCCCGCCGGATCATCCCGACGCCGGGCCCGCTCAGCCCTGGGACGAGCAAGTTCCCCCGCCCGGGCGGGATGCCACCCTGCTCGCCGTGGTGCCGATCCCCGGTACCGGGACGTCGCTGGCCATCGTCGGCTACGCGATCACGACGTCCGCCGCCGACCCGGCCGCGCAGCCAGCGTCGGCCGCGCAGCCGCCGTCAGGCGACCAGGCGTCATCGGGTCACGGGCTGCTCCTGGACCACGCGCAGCGCCGCGTCTGGATCGACGGGCGGGAGGTCCAGCTCACCTTCCAGGAATTCGAGCTGCTGGCGTTCCTCGCTGCGCACCCGGCCATCGTGTTCACCCGCGCCGAACTCGTCGAGCGAGTCTGGCACCGCAGCCTCGGCCACGATGGCCGCCCGCTGCCGCGGGATAGCCGCACCGTGGACGTGCACGTGAGCCGGCTCCGGCGCAAGCTCGGGCCGTGTTACGGCGCGTGCCTAGTCACCGAGTACCGCGTCGGCTATCAGTTCCGTCCGCGGCCAGCGTGACGAAGCGCACGAAGCCGGCGGAATACCTCGTGTGGCACACTGGCTTATAGCAGTGAAGGCGTGCTCCGGGGTCGGTGAAACTCCGAGCCGGCGGTGAAAGTCCGCGACCCGTCCGCATCCAGCGGCCGGTTGACCCGGTGAAATTCCGGGACCGACGGTGAAAGTCCGGATGGGAGGCAGCACGCGGGCGGCCGGGTCATCCCGGCCGCATGCGCAGCGCGTACCCGCGCATCCCCGGAGCCGGACCATGAGTTGGCTTCGAGGAGGAGAGCGCGGATGTTCACCGGGATCGTGGCGGAGCTCGGCGAGGTGGCCGGGGTCGATCACCACGGCGATGCGGCCAGGCTCACCATCCGGGGTTCCACGGAAGGCGTCGCCCTCGGCGAATCGATCGCCGTCAACGGCGTGTGCCTCACCGTTACCGGGATTCTGGGCGGAACCTTCACCGCGGACGTGATGGGGGAGACCCTCAGCCGGTCCGGGCTGGGCGTACTGACCCCCGGAGACCCGGTCAACCTGGAACGCTCGGTACGCCTCGCCGACCGGATGGGCGGTCATCTCGTGCAGGGGCACGTGGACGCCACCGCGACGATCATCTCCCGGACCCCGGCCGAACACTGGGACCAGGTCCGCATCACCCTCCCGGACGGGATCGCCCGGTACGTGGTGGAGAAGGGCTCGATCGCGGTCGACGGGATCAGCCTCACCGTCTCCGCGCTCACCCCGCCCTGTGCCGCGGACGGCTGGTTCGAGGTCTGCCTGATCCCCGAGACACTCAAGCGCACCACGCTGGGCACGAGGCAGCCCGGTGAGGTCGTGAACCTCGAGGTCGACGTGATCGCCAAGTACGTGGAACGGATGCTCATCATCCCGGAGGGTGACAAGTGAATCAGCTGCTCGACGACGTCGACCGCGCGATCAAGGACATCGCGGCGGGCCGCCCGGTGCTGGTCGTGGACGACGAGAACCGGGAGAACGAGGGCGACATCATCTTCGCCGCCAGCATGGCCACCCCCGAGCTGCTCGCCTTCATGATCCGCTACACCAGCGGCGTGATCTGCGTGCCGATGCGGGAGGCCGAACTCGACCGGCTCCAGCTTCCCCAGATGACCGCCCACAACACCGAGCACCACCGAACGGCCTTCACGGTCAGCGTGGACGCGCGGGACCGGATCAGCACCGGCATCTCGGCCGCGGACCGCGCCGCCACGATCGCCAAGCTCGTCGACCCCGCCACCACGGCGGCCGACCTGGTGCGCCCCGGCCACGTGTTCCCGCTCCGCTACGCCGAGGGCGGCGTGCTGCGCCGCGCCGGTCACACCGAGGCCGCCGTGGACCTGGCCCGGCTGGCCGGGCTGCCGGAGGCGGGCGTGCTGTGCGAGGTGGTGAACGATGACGGCACGATGGCCCGGCTGCCCGAGCTCCGCGCGTTCGCCAGCACCCACGACCTGGCGCTGATCTCGATCGAGCAGCTGATCGAGTACCGCCGCCGCACCGAGCGCCAGCTGAGCCGCCAGGCGCAGACCCGGATCCCGAACGCCTACGGGCAGTGGCAGGCGTTCGGCTACCGGAACGAGATCGACGGAACCGAGTACGTGGCGCTGGTGCTCGGCGACGTCCACGGCGAGAGCGTGCTGACCAGGCTGCACTCGGAGTGCCTGACCGGTGACGTGTTCGGCTCGCTGCGCTGCGACTGCGGCGCGCAGCTCGACGCGGCCATGGCGGCGATCGCGGCCGAGGGCCGCGGGATGGTGCTCTACCTGCGCGGGCACGAGGGCCGCGGGGTGGGACTGCTGAGCAAGCTGCAGGCTTACGAGCTGCAGGACGCCGGCGCCGACACGGTGGACGCCAACACCGAGCTCGGCCTGCCGGTGGACGCGCGCGAGTACTCGGCTGGCGCGCAGATGCTCGCCGACCTGGGCGTGCGCTCGGTGCGCCTGCTCACCAACAACCCGGCCAAGGTCACCGGCCTGGCCGCCTGCGGCGTGGACATCACCGCCCGGATCCCGCTGGCCTCCGCCATCACCCCGTTCAACCTGCGTTACCTGACCACCAAGCGGGACCGGCTGGGCCACGAAATTCACGATCTCAATGATCCCGAACGGGCCGGGGTACCCGCCCCCGCGCCGCTGAACGGGCACCCGGTGGCGCCGCTGTCCGGGGTATACGGATCGGAATCGGCGTGAGCGGTGCGGGCAGCCCGGGCGCCGCGGCGGTGGACGCGTCCGGGCTCAGCCTGGCCATCGTGGCCACCCGCTGGCATCGCGAGATCACCGACGCGCTGGTGGCCCGCGGGACCGCGGCGGCCATCGCGTGCGGCGTGCCCGACCCCGTCGTGGTCCGGGTGGCGGGCGCGATCGAGCTGTCCGTGGTGGCGGCCGAACTAGCCCGTCACCACGACGCCGTGGCCTGCCTCGGCGTGGTCATCCGCGGCGGCACCCCGCACTTCGAGTACGTCTGTGACTCGGTGACGGCCGGCCTGACCCGGGTCGCCCTCGACACAAGCACGCCCGTTGGCAACGGCGTGCTGACCTGTGACACGGTAGAGTCGGCTCTGGACCGGTGCGGACTGCCCGGTAGCCATGAGGACAAGGGATGGGAGGCCGTGGTGGCGGCGCTCGACACCGCGCTCGTGCTGCGGTCCATCCGTGCCGCCCATCAGCCCGTCTAGGTCCCTGGTCGCACGCCCGCTGACTCCATGCCCACCCCGTAGGGATGACTCATGCTCTCACTCGTACTGCCGAAGGGCTCGCTCGAGCGCGCCACCCTCGAGCTCTTCGACGCGGCCGACCTGACCGTGCGCCGGTCCTCGGACCGCGACTACCACGCGTCGATCGACGACCCGCGGATCGACCGGGTCCGGTTCCTGCGCCCGCAGGAAATCCCGTCCTACATCGAGCGTGGCCTGTTCGACCTCGGCATCACCGGCCGCGACTGGATCGCGGAGACCGAGGCCGACGTGGTCTCGCTTGGCGAGTTGCAGTACTCCAAGGCCACGTCGCAGCCGGTACGGGTCGTGCTCGCGGTGCCCGACTCCGTGTCCTGGCAGTCCGCCGCCGACATGCCGGAGGGTGTCCGGATCTCTACCGAGTTCCCGTCGCTGACCAGGCGGTTCCTTGACGCGCGCGGGGTCAAGGCGATGGTGATACCGTCGCATGGCGCGACCGAGGCCAAGGTGCCCGACATCGTGGACGCGATCGTGGACCTGACCGAGACCGGCTCGTCGCTGCGCAAGAACGGGCTGCGGATCCTCGAGACGCTGCTGACCAGCTACACCGAGCTGATCGCGTCGGGCCCCGCGTTCGCGGACGCGGACAAGCGCGCGGCCATGGAGGACATCGCCCTGCTGCTGCGCGGGGCGATCCAGGCCCGCGGGCACGTCCTGCTGAAGCTGAACGTGGCCGCGGACAAGCTGGCGGCGGTCACCGACATGCTGCCCGCCCTGTCCTCGCCGACGATCACCACGCTGGCCCGCGGGAACATGAACGCGGTCGAGACCGTGGTCCCCAAGCGCGGCGTCAACACGCTGATCCCGGCCCTGAAGACGGCCGGCGCCCAGGACATCCTGGAGATCCCGATCAGCAAGATCGTGGAGTAGCCATGACCGTGCCCCCGCCTGACCAGACGCCAGGCAGCGCACCGCTCATTCACCGCCAGACCGCCCGGGTGCTGCCGGTCGACGACGAAGGACGCGTGCTGCTGCTGCACGGCTGGGATCCGCATCATCCCGATCGCCCGTTCTGGTTCACCATCGGCGGCGCGGCCGACCCCGGAGAATCGCTGCGTGCGGCGGGTGCCCGGGAGCTGTACGAGGAGACCCGCATCGTGGTCGAGCCTGGGCGCCTGAGCGAGCCGATCGCGGAGAACTCCATCGAGTTCTCCTGGGGCGGCCACCGCATCGCCCAGGAGCAGACCTTCTACGCGGTCGCGGTCGGATCCGTGGCGGTGAGCCTGGAGGGCCTGGACCAGTGGGAGCGCGCCACCACCGACAAGTACGGCTGGCTCACGGCCGAAGACCTCGAAGACGGCGAGCGCCCCGCCCATCCCGACATCCCCGACCTGATACGCGCCGCGGTGGCCAGCGTCCGCCGGGAACAGGCCGGGGAATAGCCGGACGGGTGGCCCAGGTTTCCCCGGCATGAGTGAGCCGCGTAGCGTGGAAGCGTGCGGACGTCAAAAGCCGAGGTGACGCGTGCGTGACATCCTGAACCGGATCACGAAGTGGTGGGAAGCCGGGGAGTCATTCGGCCTCGCCACGGTGGTGCGGACGTACCGCAGCGCGCCTCGTGACCCGGGTGCGGCGCTGGCGGTGGCGTCCTCAGACAACCACGAGGTCCTCGGCAGCGTATCCGGCGGATGCGTCGAGGGTGCCGTCTACGAGCTGTCGCTGGACGTCTGCCAGACCGGGGACGCGGTTCTCGAGACCTACGGAGTCAGCGACGACGACGCGTTCGCGGTGGGGCTGACCTGCGGCGGGATCATCGACATCTTCGTCGAGCGGATCGACAGGAGCCGGTTCCCCGAGCTGGGCGATATCGCCGCGGCGGTCGAGCGTGGCGAGCCGGTCGCGGTCGCGACGGTGATCTCCGGCCCGGGCCGGATCGGCGC
Source organism: Streptosporangiaceae bacterium (assembly GCA_036758545.1). Classification (GTDB taxonomy): domain Bacteria; phylum Actinomycetota; class Actinomycetes; order Streptosporangiales; family Streptosporangiaceae; genus Palsa-504. The sequence goes on from DAIOWL010000098.1 coordinate 7,012, forward strand.
GCGGCGGGTGATCTGGGCCAGCAGCAGCTCCCAGCCGGATGGCTGGCACGCGGGGGCATCCGGCACCCTGGGCGCGGCGCGGCTCGACGCGGCGGTCGACGACGACGTACGCGGCATGCTCGCCCAGGGCCTGACCGGTATCCGCCGGTACGGCGAGCACGGCGAGCGGCGCGGGGACGAGCTGAGCGTGTTCGTGAACTCGTTCGCCCCGGCGCCGCGGATGCTGGTGTTCGGGGCCATCGACTTCGCCGCCGCCGTGGCCAGGGTCGGCAAGTTCCTCGGCTATCACGTCACCGTGTGCGACGCCAGGAAGGTGTTCGCCACCGCGTCGCGGTTCCCCGACGCCGACGAGGTGGTGGTCGACTGGCCGCACCGTTTCCTGGCCGCCACCGACGTGGACGCCAGGACCGTCATCTGCGTGCTCACCCACGACCCGAAGTTCGACGTGCCCTTGCTCGAGGTGGCGCTGCGCACCCCGGCCGGGTACATCGGCGCGATGGGCAGCCGCCGCACGCACGACGACCGGCTGACCCGGCTGCGCGAGGTCGGCCTCACCGAGGACGAACTGGCCCGGCTGCGCTCGCCGATCGGGCTGGACCTGGGGGCCAGGACGCCGGAAGAGACCGCGGTATCGATCGCGGCCGAGCTGATCCAGCTCCGCTGGGGCGGCACCGGTCAGCCACTGACCTCCACCGAGGGCCGGATCCACCACCAGTTCGC
>DAIOWL010000098.1:7831-12371 GCA_036758545.1 Streptosporangiaceae bacterium
GCCTGCGGCCCACACCGCCGCGCAGTGACCGCGGCTGGCCCGCGGACCGGAAATCCGGGCCCGGCCGCCACTCGTTGATCCAGACCACGCCGGGTTCGATCAGGTCGAAGCCGTCGAAGAAACCCTCGATCCCGGCCAGGGAACGGACGTGCAACTGCGCCGAAGCCTGGCGGTAGACGCTGGTCACGCCGCCGACGACGTCGTCGGGATCCTCCTCGGCCGAGCCGGTGGTGCCATGGCTGATGGCCAGGTAGCTGCCCGGCGCCATGTGGTCGCGGTATTCGGCGATGATCCGGTACGGGTCGTCCTCGTCGGCGACGAAGTGGAGCACGGCCGCGCACACCACCGCGACCGGCTGGGTCAGGTCGAGCAGGGCGAGGACATCCGGGTGCCGCATCACCGTGGCGGGCTCGCGCAGGTCCGCGCGCACCATCGCGACCCGGTCGCCGTGCGCCAGCAGCGCCTGGCCGTGCGACCAGACCACCGGATCGATGTCGACGTAGACCACGCGGGCATCCGGCACGACCTGCTGGGCCATCTCGTCCACGTTGGTCTGGGTCGGGAGGCCGCCGCCGAGGTCGAGGAACTGCCGTACGCCGCCCTTGGTAGCCACGTGATGCACCACCCGGCCGATGAAGGACCTGTTATCCCGGACGATTCCCGCCATGTCAGGCGTCACGGCCTGAAGCTGCTTGGCCGCCTCCCGGTCGACGGCGAAATTGTCCTTGCCGCCGAGCAGGTAATCGTAAATCCTGGCCACATTCGGCCGGGATATATCGATACCGTTTGGCGGCGGGTCCTGCGTCGTCATTTGCGTCGTCACTCCCGATTCGCGATGGATGCTACCAGGGACAGCGCATACGCTTGGGGATCGTGCGCAGTGCAGTCGCGGGAGTGTTGCTCGCCGCCGGGGAGGGTTCCAGGTTCGGCCGGCCGAAGGCGCTGGTCGAGCTGGACGGCCAGACCCTCGCGGAGCGCGGCATCACCCTGCTCCGGGCCGGCGGCACGGACCCGGTCCTCATCGTGACCGGCGCCGCCCAGGTCGACCTTCGCCCGGAACATCAGGCTCGCACCGTCTACAACGGGGAATGGCGCACTGGCATGGGATCCTCGCTGCGTGCCGCCCTGCGCGCCCTGACCGAGCTGGAGGCGGGCCAGGAAATAGGCGCCGTAGTCGTGGCGCTGGCCGACCAGCCGCTGGTGGGCGCCGAGGCGGTCGGCCGGCTGATCGCCGCGTACCAGGCCGGCGCCGACGTGGCCGTGGCCGCCTACGGGGGCAAGCCGCGCAACCCGGTGCTGCTGGCCCGCGAGCACTGGCCCGAGGTCATCGCGACGGCCACCGGCGACCAGGGCGCCCGGGCATTCCTGCGCGCACGCCCCGAGCTCGTCACGCTGGTCGAGTGCGGCGACACCGGCCGCCCGGACGACATCGACACGCCGGCCGACCTCGAGCACATCGCGGTCAGCAGGCCTGGATTCCCCAGGTGTGGGTGACCCTCTCGCCCGGCTCGAGGACGAGCAGGTCATCGGCTGTCACGAAGGCGTTGGGCGGGCAGGTCATGGGCTCGATCGCCACCGCCTTGCGGCGCATGCCCGGCCCGAGCGGGTCGCCGGTGAACACCTGCAGCCATCGGTAGCCGTCGCCCGCCCACAGGCCTGCCCGCGGGCCGCCAGGAGCGGCCAGGTACGCCCAGGCGCGGCCGTCGGCACCACGGCTCAGCCCGGTGAGCGCGTGGTCCAGGCGGGTGCTGCCGATGACCCGCGCCTGCCGGAAGTCGAATGCGGTGCCGTCGACAGGTTCCGGCGGTCCCGACGGGATGCCGCGATCGTCCAGCGGCAGCCAGGAGTCCGCGGGCAGGGTCAGCTCACAGTCGTCGACCGACGGCGTCCGGACGGTCAGGTAGGGATGCGAGCCGGTGCCGTAGGGCGCGGCGTGGCTCCCGCGGTTGCGCGCGGCCACGGTCACCTGCAGGCCGGTCCCGGCATCGAGGCGATACTCGGCCTCGACCTCCAGGCCGAACGGATACCCCTGGTGGCCGTGCGGAGCGCTGCGCAGCCGCACCGCGCTGGCGTCCTGCTGGACCGCGGACCACGCTGCCCACCGGGTCAGCCCGTGGATGGCGTTGCCCCGGGCGGGCTCGGTGAGGGCCAGCTGGTATTCGGTGCCGCCGAAGACGTACCGGCCGCCGTCGACCCGGTTCGGCCAGGGGGTCAGCAGCTGACCCGCGCCGGCCGGCGGCAGCTCGTCGGCTTCGTAGCCCGCAAGCAGCGGCTGGCCCTGGAAGGCCAGCTCACGCAGGCCGGCACCGAGTTCGGTCACGGTGGCCCGGTACTGTCCGGCCTCGATCTCGTACTGCACACCAGTAAGCGGAACGATCACATCGGTCAGCTTACGGACAAAAGCAGTGCCGCGCGGCAGCCTGCCACCAGCCCCCAGGCGAGGTCGACCCCCTGGGGCGACGCGAGCAGCCGGGACGCGGCCGGCTCCAGCGGCTCCTGCCCCGCCATCCCGAGCAGCACCGCGGACACCTCGGCCGCGGCCTGGCCCTTGGCCGCGCAATGCAACAGCGAGGCCGCCAGCGTGGTCGTCCGCTGCGCCGCGTCGCAGGTCACCGACGCGCTGAGCCAGTTCGCGAGCCACACCGCCCGGGTCCCGCCGGAGATGGCCCCGCCCAGCAACCGCAGCGCGAGCAGCACGCCGCTGACCACGCTGTCGCCGCTCGGCACCAGACCGGGACCGAGGCCCACGAGGTGCTCGGCCGCCTGCACCGCCCCGGCCAGGTCGCCGCTTGCGCAGCACGCCGCGAGGTGCCCGGGACCGTCCTGCCCCGCCAGCCCGGGCGCGTGCTCGGCCGCGGCGTAGAGCCTGGCCAGAACCCCCGAGCCGTGGTCGAGCCTGGCCCGGGACAGCGGCCCGAACACCGGCGATGGATCCCACCAGCGGACGATCCTGATGTCCAGGCCGCAGGCCAGCACCCGGCTCCCGCCCGCCCAGCATTCCCCCGAACCGGCCGTGGGGGCGGAGGGCGCATCCCACGGGCCGGTGATGATCGCGTTCGGCAGCCGGATCGCGTCCGGCGGCGACACCGCGATCACCCGCGGTTCGGGCACGGTGTCGGCGAATTCCAGGTAGATGGCGTGCGGCAGCGCAGCCAGGATCTTGCCGTGACGGCGGACACCGCGCACCAGCTCCCGGACCGCCAAGCTGGCCACCCCCGCGGTCACCGCCGCCTCGGCACCCACATCAGCGCCAGGACCAACGCCGGCGTCAGCGTCAGCGCCCGGGTCAGCGCCCGTCGGGGGAGCGGCCACGTACGCAACGGTACCGGCCACCCTGGCCCGCTCTAACCTCTAGCTTCTCTGGCCGCACACGTCCCTCGCGTGACACGTTCCGACCCTGTTTCATGCGGGCTCCAGCGCGATACCGCCTAGCAACTGACCGCAGCCGGGCAACCCCTGCGCCGGAAACCGGACTCAGGCAACACCGGCATCATCAGCCTCGCCGCCCGGGTGCTCCGGGCCAGTTGGAACGCCATGAAACCCCGGATCCAGTGCGTAGCCATGAATGTCCGGTTTCATGGCGTCCGGCAGCGGACCGGTACAGCCGGGATCCGGGATGGAGCCGGGATCCGGGATGGAGCCGGGCCGGGGGCACGGGTCTACCCGGCCATGCGGTCTGCCCGGCCACGCGATCTGCGCGACCAGTGGATAACAGTGCGGGGGAGATCCGGCCGCAACTGCAGGGTCTGAAGTGCAGGTATTTAACGTCTGGCGAGTAATGGCAATGGGATTTATATCCGGTGCTCATATCTCCATTGCGACTCACTGTAGAGGAGGCCGACGGGGCTGCTTGGGGAGCGGGGGACCGTCAGCCCCGCCGGCTAATTAACCATAACTGCACGGGGTGCCGATTTGGGTAACTTCTTGCGCCGTAAGTACTTCGAAACGTTTTCCGTGGCCGGGCCCGCAGGGACCCCGGGGCCGTGCGACCCGTTCACGTGCCCGTTGAACGGCCCCGGCCGCAACCGCCCGCTGCGCACCGCCTCGGCCGCCAGGACGCCGAACAGGTAGAAATAGGCCGCTTCCTCGTCTTCGAAGAAGCGCACGTCCAGCCGGGCGTCGTCGGTACGGCCGAACACCTCGAAGCCGCCGTCGGCCTTGACCAGGCACATCGCGCCCGGTATCTCCTCGTCGACCGCGTAAGCGGCGTGCGGGATGGCGGCCAGGCTGAGGAGTTCGGCGAAGACGGACTGAGGTACCCGGTCACGTCGCCCGGCGCGCCGGCCGCCCGGCGAAGCGGGCAGCGGGGCAGGCGACGTCGCGCCCCGCGGCCCGGAACCGGGCCGCGGATCCGCCCGGGGATCACGGGGATCACCGGGATCACCGGGGTCCCTCGGGTCCCTGGGGTCGGGTCGGGCCTGCGTCCGCGGGTCGGTCCGCGGCTCGGTCCGCGAGTCCGGCCGCGGGTCCGGCCAGGGCTCGCCATCAGGCGAGCCGTGCCAGGCGGCCATCCGGTCCGGGGTGCTCGACGACCGGTCCG